>JAEURM010000119.1 GCA_016789245.1 Anaerolineales bacterium | reverse complement strand
GCGGGCTTGCCGGTCGTCGGGCAGGCCCGCGCCCGACAGGACCGCGCGCGCCAGGTGGTGGCGCGGCGCCGGGCTGCTCATGACAGCAGCGGCACGAAGCCGGAACGCGGTGCGCGGGTCGGGAAGTGGCGGTTCAGTTCGGCCACGCGGCTCTGCAAATTGTGCATGGCCAACCGGAAACGTGTGCCGCCAAACGTGTTGGTGAGGATGATATCCGCGCCGGCTTCAATGTAGCGGCGTTGAATCCCACGAATAACTTCCGGGTGGATGATGTTCCAAGTTTCGGGCGGGTCACCAAATTGCAAGCCCGCCGCAAACAACTGCGTGCCCATCGCCCCATCCGCTATGATGGGGCCAGAGCGGGAAGCCAAGAGTTGTTGGAGTTTGTTCATAAAATTTACGGAATACGCTCTACGCACTACGGAGGCGTATTGCGAATTGCGTAATCCGTTAGCGAACTGCTTTTTCGCGCTTGATGGCAATCAGTTTCTTGGCCGTTTCCACCGCTACCGCGGCATCTCGGCAGTAGGCATCGGCTTCAATCTCTTCCGCAAACGCGGCGTTGAGGGGCGCACCGCCCACCAACACAATCACTTTATCGCGCAGGCCTTCTTCTTTGAATCGCTTAATCACCACATCCATGTACGGCATGGTGGTGGTGAGCAAAGCGCTCATGCCCAAAATATCCGGCTGATGTTCTTTGTACGCGGCCAAAAACTTATCCGCGTCACAATTGATGCCCAAATTCACCACTTTGAAACCTGCGCCTTCCAACATCATGGCTACCAAGTTTTTGCCAATATCGTGAATGTCACCCTTCACCGTGCCAATCACCATGGTGCCCACTTGCTCCGCGCCGGTGTTAGCCAGCAAAGGCCGCAGAATTTCCATACCGGCTTTCATAGCTTTGGCGGCCATCAGCACTTCTGGCACAAACAAAATACCATCGCGGAAATCTACGCCTACAATATCCATCCCGCCCACCAGCACTTTGGTCATCACATCATACGGTGTCCACTCGCGGCGCAAAAATTCATTTACACCGTCGGTCACACCTTCCACGATGCCATCATACAAATCGTCTTGGATGTTTTGCACCAATTCGTCATTCGGGATGTCTTGAATATCGCTCATGTTGCTCTCCGGGTTACGTTTTACGGATTGCGTATTCCGTATTTTGTCTGGATGCCAACGGACTACGCAATCCGCATCAATTTCAATTCGCTTGGGCCTGCCGCTCACGCCGCCGCTGACTGCGCCGAGTGCTGGCCGCTTCGGTTTTGGCCGGCAAAATTTCCGCCAAGTGCGGAAAGGCATCCGTGGCATGTGGAATGCCAATGGCGCCCACAAACTCCGCTTGGAAGTTGGCGGCCACCGCTGTTTGCACGTGTCGGTTGTTCTTGGCCAGCCGCGCCGCTTCTTGGCGGGCCGCGCGGTTCAACAGCGCAATCCGTGCGCCATCACCGGCGGCGTTGCCCACCGCCACCACGCGGCTCAACTCACAATCAGGGATTAGGCCCAACACCATGGCGTGTTTAGGATCAATATAACTACCAAACGCGCCGGCTAAAACTATCCGGTCAACGGCGGCCACGCCGCGCTCTTGCATGAGCAATTTTATGCCCGCGTATAGCGCGGCCTTGCCCAGTTGAATGGCACGCACGTCACTCTGCGTCACCACAATGGGTTGGCCGGTGGAAGATTGGGCGGCGTCCGCCAGCACGTATTCACCAGTGCGGCTATTAAACCGCACTCGCGGCGTCCGCTCAACCATTGCTTCCATAAACAAACCATCCGCGCCAATTACGCCGGATAAAAACAGTTCCGCAATCGCTTCAATAATGCCACTGCCACAGATGCCAGTGGCTTTCATCCCATCTACTTCACCGGGCGCCGTCCACGTTTCTTGCCCAATTACTTTATAGCGCGGCTCAAGCGTGGTTGGGTCTATCCGCACGCGCTCAATGGCGCCGGGCGCTGCGCGTTGGCCATGCGTAATTTGTGCGCCTTCAAACGCTGGGCCGGTGGGGCTAGAACAGCATAACACTTGCTCACGGTTGCCCAGCACAATTTCGGCGTTGGTGCCTACATCCACAATCAGCATCAGCTCATCTTGCGCGTGGGGGGCTTCGGCCAATTGTACGGCCACATTATCCGCGCCCACGTGCCCGGCAATGCACGGCAAAACATGTACACGCGCGGCCGAGTTGAACTTTAGGCCCAAATCACGCGCCTTCAGCTCCACTGACTCACTCACGGCCAGCGCAAATGGTGCGCCGCCTAACTCCACCGGGCTGAGACCCAGCAGAAGGTGATGCATAACGGGATTGCCCACCAGCACCGCATCCAAAATATCTTCCACGGAAATTTCGGCGGCTTGAGCGGCCTTGCGGGCCAAATCATTCAGTGTGGTGATAACGGCGTGATGCATCTTCTCTGTGCCTTCGGGCCGCATCATCACATAGCTCACTCGGCTCATTAAATCTTCGCCAAACCGCACTTGCGGGTTCATGGCAGCTTCTGAAGCTAACACTTGGCCGGTGCGCAAATCACACAAGTGCGCCACCACCGTGGTGGAGCCAATATCCACCGCTAAGCCGTACGCACCTTCCACATAGCCCGGTTGCACGCGCAGAACTTCGGCATCGTTCCACACGCTCACGGTGAGTGCGTGTTTACCCTGCGCCAACGCCGGTTGCAAAGTCAGCAAAGCGCGTAGGTCAATCGTTAAGCCGCTCAATTGCCACTGCTGAGCTAACGCGGTTTGTAGGCGTTCCCAATCACCACCGTGGCTTTCCAGCGTGGCCGCTTCCACTTCCACATACACTTGGCGCACGGCCGGTTGCACCTCAATCGCTCTATCGGTGGCGGCTTTGGCGATGATTTGCTTGCGGGCTTGGCTCTCTTCGGGAACCATCAACAGCAAATCACCGATGGCCTCACACGCGCACGCAAGGCGGCGGCCAGCGGCAATGGTGTGCTCCGCCGCGTACTTGGCTTCGCGGCCATCTGGTGGTGTAAGGTGCGCGTTGGATGACGTGAGGGCGTGCTTGGGAAAATGGCCCTCTTCCACCACCACTTGGCATTTGCCGCACGTTTGCCGCCCGGCACAGATAGATTCCAGCTCTACGCCCAACAAGCGGGCGGCATCCAGCAAGTTAGTGCCACGCGGCACGGTTCCCCGCCGCCCAGATGGCATTAGGGCTATCGTCACAAAATCGGCCTCGCTGGCCGCACCATTGATTTTCTCGTTTTCAGTCATTGAGCCAAATTTTATATCAATACCAGTGGGGATTATAAATGAGACATACCTACTGGCCTATAGAGTGGGCGGGGCAGGTTTGTGCTGGGCCATTGTGCGTATGGCACAACGCTAGATAAGCCTCTAAGGCTCAAAGAACGCAAAGTTCACGAAGTTTTTTATACCGAGGCCGGACAAAGCCCGCTAAGTATCCTTGGGGAGAGAAATCCACCCCAACTACTTGCGTAACAAATGCGCTTTGAGCGCCACATGTAGGTTTAGGCGCTGGCTGGTATCTTTCAAATCCATGCCCGTAATTTCTTCAATCCGGCCTATGCGGTACAACAGGGTGTTGCGGTGTACGTTGAGGGCGGCGGCGGCCTCCGCCAGTGCCCCGCCATGCTCCAAATAAGAGTCGAGCGTGCGCACCAAATCGCCGTTGGTCTTACGGTCATGCTCGGCCAAGTTCTGAACGGTTTTGAGGAAGGGATTCCCGGCCAGCACATCTTGCGGCAAGTGATGGAGCCAATCCAGCAAGCCCAGCTTCCAGAAGAGCACGGCGCGTGGTGGCTTGCCCAGCCGTTCACCAATTTCGGCGGCTTCACGCGCTTCATCATACGAGCGGCGTAAGGATTCACCCGACGGCACTAAACGCCCCACCCCAATGACCAGCATTTGCGCCGGGTTACTCACCTCAGTCACCATTTTCTCCGCCAGCGTTTGCCCCACAGATTCTGATTTGGCTTCCGCCACCACCGCCAAGCCTCGCTCACGCGTGATGACTAAACCCCACACACCTTGTGTACGGAGCCACCGATCTAGCCGCGCGGCCAGTGTGGTGAGCGTGGCGTTGGTAGCGGCTTTGCACAGCACAAATAGCACTTGGTGGGGACGATCAAACTGATACCCCACTAAGTGGGCGCGTTCTAACAGCAGGCTATCGCGTTCACTACTGCGGAGGAGTTGGGCAAAGAAATCACCGCGCAGATTGTGTTGCGTCTCGCGCACGGCGTGTTCTTTGAGCAATATCAAGGCGGCCACGGTAGCGGCGTGTTCAATCGCTAGCTCATCCAAAGCCGTGAGCGGATGGTCGCCGGCCACAATCCAAATGTAGCCATACACTTCTCGCCCCACGATGATGGGGGCGACCACGCGCTCCATCAACATGCCGAGGTCTGGCATCACCCCCAGCCGCACCGGCTTCATGGTGCGTTGCAGTTCAGCGTAAATGCCCCGTTGCATAATGCGCTCTACAATTTCAGGCGGGGTGCGGCCCGCATCCAGCGCCCGGCGGCGGCTTTCATCAATGGAGCCAACTTGCGCGGCGGCCAACACTTCAAACGCCAAGCTTTCAAACAACACTGAGCGTTGCAAAATATCACTCAACGTGCCGGCCACGGCTTCTAGCCCGCCGCCCTCCAACACCAAACGCGTCAGCCGCCGGTGAATATCATCCGCCCGCTCACGCACGGCGGCCTGCTCATTCACCAGTTCCACGTACAGCCGTTCTATGATGCTGATAAATTTCACATCATACGGCACGGTGATGATGGGAAAGCCGCGTTGCTCCGCCTCGGCCAACATCACTGCGGGCACTTCATTGAAATACCAGCCCAGCGAAAACACCATGCCAATGGCATTGCTTTCCGCCAATTTAGGAATTAGTGCGGCTTGCTCCGTTGGATTATCTTTGATGCCGTAACCGGACGTAAACAGCAGAAGCCCTTGCCCATACACGTGGTACTCAGCATCAGGGATATCCACCACGTGAATACGCCGGATAACACGGTCTAATCCGGCTTCCCCGGCGGTGACGTTGGCTTTTTCAAAAACGGAAAGTTGTAAGGCTTGGCGAAGGGTGAGCATTGAAACGTGAAACGTAAGGTGGAATTGAATATAAGGTTACCACGTTTCACGTTTCATGAGTCTAAACCAAATCGCGCGGCACGCTAAAATGCCAGTTTTTGGCAAATACACGCACTTCCCCTTCAAATGCTTCTAATTGGTTGGTCACATGAAAATGCGTGGCGTCCGCCGTCATCACACTTTCGGTGCTGACGCGCGTTTGCCACGCACCGCGCGCAATGCGGATGTTGCGTTCACAGCGCACACTGGCCGAGAGCGGCTGGCCCTCTGTGATGCCGAAGCTATCTTCGCCCCACGATTCATTTTCTAAACCGTTGGCCAGAATGCGGAAACACCCATCTTTGCTAGAGCGCGTGAGCGTATGCCGCTGGGTCACAATATCATGCGTGTGCAGATAACGGTCAGTGCCAGTGCGGAGCCATTCAATTGGGAGCGGCGCGGAACCTTCCGGTTGAGCCAACGGCGGCAGGTGAGCGTCCTCCGCGCGGGCGGGCCGCATGGGTAAAACCAGCCGGCTGTTCTGCGCATAAACGCTCAATTGCACCGGCACGGGTGAAGGCCACGCGTGCGGCCAGTTGGTGGGTGAAATCCCCACGCGCAAACGCCGCCCAGCTTGAAAGCGATGCGCGATGGCGTTGAGCCGCACGGTAACCGTGTAACGCTGGCCGGGTGTGAGCGGCTCCGGAAATTCATGGCTGTTACGGTGCGTGAGATTGAGCAGGCCCCACGTAACGAGCAAAGAAGAGCCGTCCGGCGCAACATCACATAGCCGCACGGAAAGCAAAGCGTTGGGCTGGTCGGCGGCTACTTCTAGCACTACATCCGTAAAGCCCAAAATTTCCACATCGTCCGGCAACGGCTCAGAGGTGAAGGTGAGCGACGCGCCATCTTCGCCACGCTGGTCTAATGGATAATCCCCAACATGGCCGTACGGGCACCACGCGCCGAGGGTGAGGCCAGAAGATTGCGTACCCACAATTTCTAATGGCTGATTTTTGATTGCTGATTGTTGATTATTAAGCAGATTATTATCCGCAAAATACCAAGCGGAATTATTGATGCGGGCGGACGGCCATGTTTCTTCCGCCACCCAGCGGCCCGGAGCCGCGTCGGGGCGGATGTCCTGCGCGTCAGCCAGCATACGGCGAAGGTCGACCTCAGAGAAGCGTCGGTCGATCATTCGTTTGAGCAGGTGGGGGCTCAGTTCGAGTTCCCAGT
>JAEURM010000118.1 GCA_016789245.1 Anaerolineales bacterium | reverse complement strand
CGCGCGCGCATATCCGCTGGGTAGGGTGAGCCGTCTTTCTCTAACACATCGCCAAACACCAACACCTTGCCTGGCCCAAACACATCTGCGGGGAGCCAGTAAAAGGCCGCCCAATCAATGGCCAGCCGCAAGTCCGATTCGGCTTGGCGTGAGAAGCCGCGAATTGAAGAACCGTCAAACGTTAGGTTATCAGCGGATTTCAACAGGAATTTTTTGTCATAATCCAGCATGTGCAAGCGGCCTTCTAAGTCAGAGAAGCACACCGTTACCGCTTTAATGCGTTTCTCGTCCGCCAGCGTTTTTAGGCGGGCCTCTTGAATAACATGGGCCGCCTGACGCTCTAGCCGCTCCGCTTTAATTTGGAGGTTCAACTCCTCCAGTTGGTCATAAGGGATTTCAAGAAAATCACGTAATGATGCAGACATGGCTTTTCAACCTCCAGAAAGATAAAGTGATTATACAATCTAGACTAGCGTAACCCGCCATGCCCCATATGGATAATTTGTTGATTATTGGCCACACCTCATTGGATGATTTGCATCTCGGGAACCACCGCGAAAGTACCATTGGGGGTGCCGGTTTGTACACGGCGCTGGCCGCTTGGCGGGCCGGCGCGGCCATTACCCTTTTTGCCCCTAAACCCGAACCATTGCCTGAACCACTGCAAGCCGTTGCCGCCCGTGTGAATTGGATTGGCCCGCGTATCTCACCCGAAGAACTTACCCGCTTAGAAATTGTGCAACACGGCGGCGGGCGGGCCACGTTACTTAATGCTCACTGGGGCGCAGAAGCCAAATTCACGCCGGAGCATCTGCCACCGGATTTATCGTCATTTGCTTTGGTGCATATCGCCGCGCTCAGCTCGGCGCAACGGCAACTAGAATTTCTGCACGCCGCGCGGGCACGGGGCGCTCAGCGTATTTCCGTGGGCACTTACGCGCGCGTGGTGTACGGAGAAACAGCCACCGTGCGTCAGCTCATCCAAGAAGCAGATGTATTTTTTATGAATGAAAATGAAGCGCGCGGAATACTTGATGAAGCGGAGGCCGCGCACACGGAGAAATTGTTGTACGTCACGTTGGGAGAACGGGGGGCGTGGGTGATAGAAGCCGCGCGGCGCACCCACTTACCCGCGCTCATGACTAATGAAGTGGATGCCACCGGCGCTGGGGATACGTTTTGTGGGGCTACGTTAGCCCGTTTGGCGGCTGGCGCTTCTCCGGTTGAAGCGGCGCACGCTGGCATTGCCCTCGCCGCGCAAACTATCTCCGCCCCCGGCCCGCAAGCTTTGTTGAGAAGTAAGCAACAAGTGGACGCAGATAATGCAGATTTTTATCCGCGTTCCTAAAAATAGAGCGAGCAGTGAGAGTCGAACTCACAGCCTTCTCAGTGGCACTGAGATGCGCAACCGTTGCGCTTTGCTCGCAGGCGCCGCCTCAAGTTCCCCTTCTGAATCAGGATCAAGTCAAGACAAGTCAGGTCAGTAAGGCGGCAAGTGATAAGGGGCCAGAGTGACCCGGCCCGGCAGTGCCGCATCACTCTGGCGGAAGTTGTTCCCATTGTTCTGGCACGTACGGGCGCCACTCGGGCCGCGCCCGCAAAACGCGGAGGAAGGTGGGTTGCGCCCGGCGCGGGATGCGTGGCGTAAACCCAGCCCTAAACCGCAAGCCCGAAGTGCTGAGCGGTTGGCCGCCCTTGCGGCGCTGGCAGTGCTCACAAGCCGCTACGGTGTTTTCCCACGTGTCAGGGTTACGGCCTTCGGCGCGGCACAAGTGTTGTGGGTGCACATGGTCAACCGTGTGCGCGGGCGCACCACAGTACGCACAACGGTGGCCGTCACGCGCTAACACCTCGCGCCGCGTCCAGCGTGGGGCATGGCGCGGAATGGGCACATGGCGAGTGAGGTACACCACACTCGGCCTCGGCCAAGCCGCACCGCTAATGGAGCGGGCCGGTGCGGCTTCAGCTTCGCGCACCATCACGGCCCGGCCACGCGCCAGCAAAGACCATGCGCGCCGCTCGGAAATTACATCTAACGGCATTCCGGCTACATTCAGTAACAGCACAATCATCAATCCGCACCTCCTCTCTCAAAATTTCTACCAACGCCGGTCTCCCTCCCGGGGCTGGGCGCAAAAATTAAATCGTGTAAACCAAAATCACTACGGCCACTATTTCCAAAATGGCAAAAACCGCAATCACTAAGCGCATCATAGAGGCCTCCGAGAAAAATAAAACAGGCGCGGGCTAAAGAGCCATCGCGCCTGAAACATAAATACTGCTGAGGAAACCAGTGAGCCGTAAACTATACACTGGCCTCCCGCCATTGGGCGCGATTAAACATCCGGTGTGTTGGAATACTTTCCAACCACCCGCAGAGGTTTATGAGTAAGGAGCGATACACTGCCTGTTTCTGCATGTGTCAGAGTTTAGCAGATATTTACTCAAAGTCAATATGTAGTTGACGTTTGGTCTATATCTTTAAGTGTCAGTGGCGGATTCTGTCTTACAATCTGGGTAGAAGGACGTTGAAATGTCACCCACTGATTTTCCATTTGGGAGCGCCAGCCCCATTCCCCAATCATATGATTTAGCTAATATGTTGAAGTTGCTGGGCTTGAGTAAACAGTTGTTTTATCAAAGCGGCTTACCTAACGCCATTAAATCTTATCCGGTGAGCCGGATGACGCTGTTTGATGCCGCCTCTGTGCAGGAGTGGGCCAAGCGGTTGGGGCGTTTGCGCATTATGCAGGCTTTGGGAGAGCGCTCTGCCCGCACGCCGCTAGTAGAAGCGCCCGCCGAGGCGAGCCGTGATGCCCAATGCCCCCGTTGCGGCAAATTCGCCCTCCTCACCACAGACCGAACGGCCACCCGCTGTATGGCCGGCCACACCACCCCCACTGCACCCACCCGCAAACACTAAATTAGGCGTAGCAATCAGCTCCGTGCTTTCCGTCTTGTTCTATGTTATCCGTGTTTTCGCTGAGTGTGGAAATCAAAAAGTGTGTCTAGGCCAGCCCGTAAGCCGCGTTCTGTTTTAAGCCATCATCTCTCTGGGCGGCGCATTACTACGCCACTCTAGCAGTCTACCCGAGGCTCAGACGCTACGAGCCGTAGCTTGCCTCTGCTTGACCTTGCTCCCAAGGGGGGATACCTAGCCGTGCCCGTTGCCGAACACGCTGGTAGGCTTTTACCCTACCGTTTCACCCTCGCCGCCGGGGCGGCACTCTCATCTCTGTGGCCCTGTTCCAACCAGTTACCTAGTTCCGGGCGTTACCCGGCCTTGTGCTCTGTGGAGCGCGGACTTTCCTCGATTTTGTAACCGCGATAGCCCGGCCAGCCTAGACACACTTGCAGTGTAGCACACGCGGGTTTCCAAAACACAGACGTGCCAGAAGAACGCGAACAAGCCGGGTTCATTTGTTACCATCTGTGGCCTCCGTGTTTCAGTTGTGTTAGCATTTCGCCCGTGCCCCGCCTAAAATTTTTACTGCCATACATCATCTTGCTGGCCTACACGCTATTGGTGGTGCAACCACTGTGGCGTGAGCAAATGCTGTGCAATGATGATGGCTTTTACCACATCAACAAAGCGCTGGTGCTGGAAGAAGTGCTCCTCGCTGGGCACTTCCCCGCGCGCTGGATGCCGCAGATGGCGTGGGGCTATGGTTACCCTCACTTCAACTATTACGCGCCCCTCGCTTCTTTTGGGCTGATTGGCCTGCACCAGTTAGGCCTTACCTACCCGTTGGCCTTTCACTTTTTACTGAGCGTGTGCGTGTGGCTGGCTGGAGTGGGCACGTTCCGCTTTGTGCGTGAGTGGTGGGGTGAGGCGGCGGGGCTAGTGGCTGGCGTGGCTTACCTCACTGCGCCCTACTTTGCGTTTGATATCGTCATCCGTGGCGCACTGGCCGAAACCGTGGCCCTCATCTGGCCGCCATGGATTTTCTTTTTTCTGCACCGCGCCTTACACGCCGGGCCACGTTCATGGTTTAGCTTGGCGGCCATACTCAGTTTTGCCGCACTGCTCTTCACCCACAATACCTCCGCGCTGGCCGTAGCACCGTTTGCAGGCATGTATGTGGTGTTTCTTTCATTTTTCCATTCGCTAAAGGAAAAATGGGAAATAAAGGAAAGGCTGGGGAAACTTCTTCACGGTGGCGCGTTATTGGGCCTCGGCTTGGCGCTGGCCACTGGCTTTTGGCTTCCGGCTTTAGTTGAGCGCAATCTCGTGCAATCCGATAGATTGCTGGTGCCACCCATCTTCACTTACTACACCAATTTTCTAGCGCCGTGGGAATTGCTGGCGTGGCCGCGCTTTGAAGACCCACTGCTCGTCAATCCTTCGCCGGAAAAAGGTTTAGGCGCACTGGCCGTTAGCCTCGCCGCGCTCGGTTTTGTGGCCAGCATAGTGCACCGCCGCCAAGCGTCTGTTTCCGTCTTTTTCCTTTCCTTCCTCACCGCCTTCGCCCTCCTCACGCTCCCCCTCTCCCGTTTTGTTTGGGATAGCGTGCCGCTGATTGAGTTCATTCAATTTCCGTGGCGGCTGTTGGGGCCGGGCGCGTTTTGCGCGGCAGTGCTGGCGGGCGGCTGTGTAAATATTTGGCCCAAACGCTCGGTGTGGATTGCGGGCGGGTTAATGCTGGCGCTGGCTTATGGTCACCTCGGCTGGTGGTACGCGCGCTACTGCGGGCCAATCGAGGAAATTACCCTCGCCCAAACCGTGGCCTATGAACGCGCCACTGGCACCATTGGCACTACGGCCAAAGGCGAATTTTTGCCCACCACCGTGCGTGTGTTTCCAGATGATGCGTCCATCGCCGATGCGCTCATTCGCGGCGAACAGCCCGTGTATCTCAGCGGCCTGCCGCAAAACACACCCCTCGTCATTGAAAACGCCGATGTGCTTTCCTATCGCGCCACGCTGACGCTCACCGCGCCCGCGCAGTTGGTCTTCAAGCAATTTTATTATCCGGGCTGGCAAGCCACTCTCAACGGCCAGCCGGTATCCATCACCCCCACCGCAGATTTTGGCTTCATCTCCGCTTCCATTCCGGCGGGCGTGAACACCATTGCATTTAGCTTTGGCAGTACGCCGCTCCGCACCGCCGGAGAATTAGTCTCTTGGGCCACCGTGCTGATTCTTTTGGCCGCCAGTGTATGGATTGCCAAAGGCAAACAATCGCCATCAGGTGCCTTAGCACAGGAACCGTTGAACGCGCGCGCGGGCCTGCTTCTGTTTTTGTGCGGCGTGGCGTTGGCCGGGGCGCGGCCACTGTTCATAGAGCGTGTGGCCAACCCCGTATATCACACAGTGTTTGATGGTGAACGGGTGAGCGCCGCACAAAACCAATTGCGCCTAAATTTTCAGGGCGGTTTGCAGTTGTACGGCTTTGATGTGGATACGCGGGCCATCCCCGGCAACCCCGCAGTAGATGCCGCGTTATACGTGGCCTTGCCTGAACCCGCCCTGCGCCACTTTTGGCCGGTAATGTACTTGCGCGATGGTGCTGGCCGTGATTGGACGCATCCACAAGCCTTCATCCCGCCGCGCTGGCACAAAGAGCCGCCGCCGACTTATTTATGGCCAGCGGGCAGTTACGCACAGTGGGCGCGCCGCGTTGGCCCTGCGCCCGGCACACCGCCCGGTGGGTATGAGTTGTGGTTCGAAGTGATTGACCGTGAGAACGGCGCTAATCAATCCATTGTGGATGAAAACGGCAACGCTCTGCAACCACAATGGTCGCTCGGTGCTATCAGTGTTGGCCGCCCCACAGAGCCGTTTGCACTAGAGCCGCTCACCCGCACCGAGACTTACTTCGGCCCTCTCACCTTGCTGGGCTTTGATGCACTGCCCGCGCACGTAAACGCTGGTGATAGTTTCAACCTAAGTTGGTATTGGCGCAGTGAGGGCGCCACCAATCAAGATTTATTGGCACAGGTGCAATGGGTGAACGCCAACAATGAAGTGGCCGCGCAAGTGGAATTAGAACCAGCTAACAATTACGCAACCAGCCTGTGGCAAGCCGGTGATGAGTGGCGCGGCCAGCACATGCTTACCACGCCCGCCGCCCTGCCCAGCGGAACGTACACCTTGCGCGTGGCCGTTACGGGCCAAAGCGGCACACAAACTTTGGGCGCGCTCGTTGTTTCTGCGCCGGAGCGCACTTTTACGCCGCCGCCCTTTGAGCAAACTTCTGGCGCGCAATTTTCCGGCGTGGGTGAGTTGGCCGGCTACACCCTCATCCGCACCGCAGAAAACTTACAACTCACCCTCGTCTGGAAGGCTACGGCTACGCCCGCCCAGCGGTATTCCGTGTTTGTGCA
>JAEURM010000117.1 GCA_016789245.1 Anaerolineales bacterium | reverse complement strand
CAAAAGAAACATCAATGCGGGTGCGGCCACCGCCCAAATCTTGCACGTGACGGTTATCCGCGCCATTGCCCAAAAAGCGCCCCTCACCCGAAAAAACTTCCGCCGTTCCGGCCCAGCGGCCAAAGCCCTGAAAAGAATTAGTCATTGAAATTTAAGTGTCGAGTGTCGGGTGTCAAAGTGTCCTTCGCTAATTTCAGGTACTAGGCCTTGCGGCAGGACACTCGACACTTTGACACTTTGACATTCACCATTTGACCCTAAGACACTAATAAATATTCCTGCTCCACCTTCGGTGTGGCTTGCAATACCGCCACTAAATCTGTGTTAGCCGGTTGTGGCGGGAGATAACGGCCTTCCACGGAAACGCGCAACTCAGCAGACGCGAACGGGTACGGTGTGAGCGCATAGCTGCCATCGGCTTGCGGCGTGATCGTCACCGTTACATCATCGCCCACGGCGCGCGGCACATTTTTAAATTGCGTTTCCTTGCGCGCTTCGGCGGGCGTGGTGTGAAAGTACAGCGCTAACGTATCAAAAAATTGCAGAAGCTTGTAATACGAAAAAATCTGCGCGTCGCTTAACTCTGGCAATTGTGCTTTCAGCCGTGCTTGCCGCTCCAGCTCAGCGTTGAGCATCGCGTCCACCGTGGGCCGGAGTTCCAGCGTAATCCGGTCAATAAACAAAAAGTCAGATAGGCCGTAGCGCCCGTGGTACAAGCCCCACGTGTGCATGGAAGAAATTAGGCCGGAGAGCGAGTGATGGCGCTCATTGAAATTTGGCGAACGTGAGCCGGTGGCCACTAAATCCGCTAACGGCGTTTGCGTGAGATTGAACGGCAAGCCCGTCTTGGGGTCTTGCTTGGCTTGCGCGTCCAACTCTAACCAGCCTTCATCATGATGGGCCACAATAAACTCAATCGGCTCGCGCGGCTCAAAGGCCACAAAGTGCGCGTTACCAAACGCCCGCGCCAACTGACCTGACATGCGGGCATGGTCAGTTTGCTCAATGACAAAGGCTTGGGGGGAGGCAGGTTGGACGATCATAAGTGTGTTCCGTATTGCGTGTTGCGTAAAACGTGATGCGTGAAACGTGACGCCGCTTTGCTTACCACGTTTTACGGCCTCAGCACCCTCACAAAATCCTGTATCTGGAAAATATTCGTTTTCCCATCGCGCACTTTGTGCGTCAGGATGCGGCGGTTATTCGGATCAAGAAAATAGTGGTTGTTGTACACCGTGGTTTGCGAAACGGCACTCCAAATGGTGAACACGTAATTAAACGGCGTCAGCTCCGTGCCTTCCAGCTTCACCAACTCACTCTCGCCGGAACAAAACTTGCCGTTCACTGTGATATCCGAGTGAAAGGTAACGGCTTTGCCCAGCCCGTAAAAATTTTCAAAGTCTTCGTGTAAGTGCCACGTATGTTCATCCACCCAGTACACATCCATGTGTACCGCGCCAGCTTCAATAAATTCACCCGTGGGGCTGAACGTTTCGCATAAGCCTTCCCAGCGGCCCATGAAGCATTGATAGGGTGAGCTAGGATTGCGATTAGAGCCGTAATCTTTCATGTTTGAAAGTTCTCCAATATTCAACTTAGTGCGTATTTCGTGTTGCGTAGTCTGGTTACGCAATACGCACTACGCAACACGCATCATTTCACAACGTAATCTGATACTTGAACCGATCACCGCGATAGCGCGCTTGCAAGTATTCCAGTGGCGTGCCATCGGCGGCCAACACCACACGCTCAATCAGCAAAATGGGTGAAGCGCATTCCACGCCCAACAATTTAGCATCGGCTTCATCCGCCGCCACGGCTTCAATAGTGCGGCTGGCGTGGCTTTCGGCTAACTGCGGCAAATGGCTGAGATAGCGCAAAGATTCACCTTCACTCAGCGCGGCGCGGTTGATTTGCTTGGCAACTGTTTCCGGCAAATACACGGTGTGATGGCCAATCGGCTCAGAATCCGCTAAACGCAAGCGGCGGATGCGGGTAACGGCCGCTTTGGCCGGAAGATTCAGCGCGGCGCGCACATTCACAGGCGCGGCAACTTTCCGCTCATCCAACACCTGCCAGCCGGGCCGCACGCCTTGCTCTTCTAATTTATACGTTAGCCCCTGACGATTGCGCGGGTTGTGTGCAAACTTGCCACTGGCCACAAACGTACCTTTGCCCCGGTAACGCGTTAGCTTGCCATCAAACACCAACTCGCTCAACGTTTGGCGCACGGTGGTGCGGCTCAGGCCGTATTGTTCTTGTAACTCTTGCTCGCTTGGTATCAGCTCACCCGGCTTCCACGCGCCCGCATCAATCTGCGCCAATAAAAGTTGCCGCAGTTGATAGTGCATGGGCACAGGTGATGAACGATCAATCGTTTTCATGCCTGGCTACCTTTCAAAAAGCTCTGCGCCCCACGGCGAATGAGTGATGGAACGGCATCCAAAATAATCAACGTGCCACGCGCCAACTCAGCCCGCGCCGCTTCGGAGGTGCCAGCCGTCAGGCCAATCGGCATGCCGGCGCGTTTGCCAATCTGCAGCACTTTCTCAATCACAGCTTGCACTTCCGGGTGAGCCGGCCCATCCCATTGGCCCAAACTCAAAGATAAATCCCGTGGGCCAATCACAAAACCATCCACGCCTTTTACTTTGGCCATCTGCGGAAAAACTTTGAGCAGTTTGGCATCTTCAAATTGTGGCCACACTAGCGTGTTAGCGTTGGCAAATTGAATGTACTCGGCTTGCTCCAAGCCGCCCAACATATAATCGGCGGCGCGCACTAAGCCCAAGCCGCGTTGGCCCAGCGGCGGATATTTCACCGCGTTCACTAGCATTTTGATTTCGGCCACCGTTTCCAAGCCCGGCATCATTACGCCCAACATGCCGTTATCCATGTACTGCAAAACCAGCTTGGCATCTTTTTGGCCCACACGCACCAACGGCGTCACGCCCACCCCCTCACACGCGCGCACAAAATCAGCGGCGTGGGCGGGAGAGATTGGCCCGTGTTCAGAATCCAACATGTAGTAATCGTAGCCACACAAGCCCACCAGTTCAGCCAGCATTGGGTCTGGGCTGGTGCTAATGACGCCGAACACCGGCTCACCGCGTTGCAGTTTGGCTTTGGTTTTGTTTTTGCTAATCATTTTCTTGCATCGAATTATGCGAATTTCACGAAATCTAAAACTCTCACAAACACCTACAGCTTGGGAAGACGCCACAACTTTAGGCCAGTGCCAGCATGCAGGGCGCGGTGAACGGGCGCGCCATCATACGCGGTAAGCGTGAACTCAACGGCAAAGGCCACGGCCCGCGCCGCATGCCCGCCAATCAGCGCGATGCCGTTGGGCGCGCCTTCATCCCGAAACGAGCAGACCAAGTGCAGATGAACGAACGGCTCATTTTCTAGCAGGCTGAGCGTGCCGTGCCCGGCCACAATTTCTAGCGTCCGCGCAAATTTAAGCACCGGTTTGCGCGCCTGCCGTACAAAGTCATACTCCGTAAACTCAACTTCAGTTAAGCCGCCCAACAATTCAAATGTGCCCGCTGTGATGTTTTGCGCGCGCACCACTTGCGCCAGCGCCGCATGCACATCCGCGCCCTCCGTAAGCGTGCCCATGAACGCGCGGGAGCCAGTTGGGTTGATGTGTTGAAGAGTAATCATTTCCTTAGTGTCGAGTGTCAAAGTATCGAGTGTCCTACCGCAACGCCCAGCGCCCTAAACTGGCGGAGGACACCCGACACCCGGCACCTGACACTGTATCTCACTGTTTCTGCCACTCTCTGGTTCTTCCACCTACACGGCGGCCAACGGTCTCATCCGCCGTGCGCACCAGCGGCCAGAGCGCATCTAAATTTATATTGGTTTGGTAGCCCAGCTTGTTGGCCAAGAACACCAAATCTTCAGTAGCCAAATTACCAGCCGCGCCTGGCGCAAACGGGCAACCGCCCAAACCGGCAATACTCGCGTCCAGCGTGCGCACACCAGCAGAAATAGCGGCGTAAGCATTGGCCAAGCCGAGCGCTTGCGTATCATGCAAATGCACGGCCAACTGCTCCATACCAAAACGTGCGCCGAGCGTTTCTAACAGCCGTCCCACTTCCAGCGGTTGCGCGTGGCCGATGGAATCGGCGATGGCCATTTCATCCACGCCTATGCTCCAAATTTCATCGGCCAGCGCCAACACGCGCTCCGGTGGCGTGGGGCCTTCAAACGGGCAATGCCACGCGGCGGAAACGTACACGCGCGCCCACACGCCATCGGCTTTGGCGCGGGCCAAAATGCGGCGGCACGTTTCTACGGATTCAGCCGTGGACATGCGGCTGTTGCGCTGGCTCCACGTCTCGCTGGCAATCACCACCACGGCAATGGCGCGGCATCCAGCGGCCACGGCGCGTTCGTAGCCTTTCTCGTTAATCACCAAGCCCAAAAAGCGCACCTGCGGATGATGCTTGAGCGCATGCATAAACACGGCTTCAGCGTCCGCCATTTGCGGCACGGCTTTGGGGTTTACAAAACTGCTTAGTTCCAGCACCCGCACGCCCGCCGCCACCAAGCCATCCACCAACGCACATTTTTGCTCAGTGGTGATGAGGGCTTTTTCGTTTTGCAGGCCATCGCGCGGGCCTACTTCACAAATGGTGAGGGCGGGCATAAGAAAAAGAGAATTGGTTATTAGTTATTGGTTATTACGCAACACGCACTACGCATTACCCTTCGGCAGGCGCAGGGCAAGCGGTTTCACGCCTCACGTTTCACGCTCTGGCGTTCCCACATCGCCTTAATCGCCTGCATTTCACCCGTGTGGCGGATGCCATCGGTGAGATAGATGCGCGTCCATTCGTAATAAGAGCGTTGCGGGTCACCGCCGGGCGCTTTCTCTAGCAAATTCTCGGCGGGCAAAGCGCGAATGATTTCGGTGTAGGCCGTGTGGCATTCATCATAGTAGGCCAACGCATCGGCGAGCGGCAAAACGGGCACGGCTTTCATTTCTTCCACACTGTACCCAATCAGCACCCCCAAACCGCGCGAGCCTAAACCGCGCGGGTCATAGCCGGTTTTCGCCATCCAGCCGTTGGTGAACCACAACTCATCATCAATTGGTTTGTTGTCTAGCCGCGTCGTGGCTCCCATATCCAGCAGGCGGCTGATGTGCCAGAGCGTGGCGGCAATGTGGTTGGCTTCCGGGTCTGGTTGCCACACAAACGCTTCGGCGGGCAAATCTTTCAGCGTAGTGTGAATGCCGTCTTTGTAGCTTTGCAGAAAATCTAGTAAAAGTTCTTTTGAGTTCATAAGAATAGAAAATGGAAAGTAGGAAATAGAAAATATTAGATAATGCCGGCCGCTCTCAGCCCAGCAATGTCTTCATCCGTTTTGCCGAGTAAAGTTTTTAGTACATTTTCTGTGTGTTGGCCCAACAGCGGTGGCGGGCTGTAACTCTCCGTTTGCTCACTCAGTTTGATTGGGTTACCCGGCATCTTCACCGCCCCGCCCTGCGGATGTGCCACTTCCACCACCATCTCTCGCGCCAGCACTTGCTCATTGTTCAACGCCTGCGGAAAGTTGTTCACCGGCGCGCACGGAATCCGCGCGGCGCGTAGTTTCTCCAACCAGTACGCTTGCGGGTTAGTTTGTAGTTTTTCAGATAACCGTTGATTGATGAGGGCGCGGTTCTTCCAGCGGCCCGGTTGGCGCAGATTTTCTTCGGTATCCAGTTCCGGCAGTTCCACAATCTGCATCAGGTTTTTCCAAAACTCATCCACAATCACGGCGATGATGACATAGCCATCACTGCACGGAAAAGCATCATACGGCACATGCACAAAGTGGCCGTTGCCTAACGCGCCCGGCGCCTCGCCGGAAAGAAAGTACATGGTAGCCATGTAGTTGAGCAAACTAATTTGCGCATCCAGCATGGAAACATCCACATGCTGGCCGCGCCCCGTTTGCTGGCGGGCCGCTAACGCGCTCAGCACGCCAATCACGCCCATTAGGCCGCCGGCCAAATCTCCAATAGGGATGCCGGCCCGCACCGGCACGCCGCCCGGCAAGCCCGTAATGCTCATGCCGCCGCCCATAGCTTGCGCCACCATATCAAACGCCGGCCAATCCTTGCCCGGGCCAGTTTCGCCAAAGCCAGTGATGGTGGCCGTGATGAGGCGGGGGTTGATGGCCGAGAGCCGCGCATGGTCAATCTTCAGCCGCTCAGTCACGCCCGCGCTAAAGTTATCCAGCACCACATCCGCCAGCTCGAACAGCCGCTTCCCGCTCGGATGCCTTGACGACTGGCTCTGCGAATGAGCCATCGAAGTCAGCGCGATCACCGTCAAACCCCGCTCCTTTGCCGCCAGCGCCATC
>JAEURM010000116.1 GCA_016789245.1 Anaerolineales bacterium | reverse complement strand
TTATTAGCTGGAGTAACTAATAACTCCTTCATTTGGTTGCGAGCTTCAACTTCACACCAGAAGCGCCGTGTTGCCGCATTTTCTGGGCAATTTGCACCACAAACGCGCCAGCTTCCAGCGGATTAGTGCCGCCATTTTCAAAAACGTTGCACACCACATCACGGTCAGCATCGGTATCACCGTACTTAGGCTTGTAGCCCATGTACACGCTCATGCTTTCCGCGCGGCCCAAGCCCGGCCGCTCACCAATCAACAGCACCACCACATCTGGCTTAATCAAATCGCCAATATCATTTATCACGCCCACGCGTGCGTACTTGATGAAGAACGGCGTGCCCAACGTTAGCCCAGCCGTCTGGAAGCCTTGCTTCAACACCGGAAAAATCTGCCGCAAATTCGCTTCAATGGCCGCCGCGCTCAACCCATCACCCACGCAAATTTGCACATTGGGATTTTTCACGCACCGGTCAGCAATGGCGCGCTTGGCTTCATCGTTTAGCAAACGGCCCAAATCCGGGCGCAGTAAATATTCTTGCTTGCCGCCCGTAATTTTGGTTTGCACGGTGAACAAGCCAAACTCATCCAACAATTTCTGCTCCACATCGCGGTACAGCGCATCTTGCGTCACCGCATGGTCACCCTGAAAGAGCAAGAGCGAAGCGGTGGTGTAACGCGGGCCGGCCCGCCCCACCCCAATGCGCGCCGTGGTAGAAGCCACCAGCGCCCGCAAGCCATCAGCATCTTGCGGCTGGGCCACGCGCGGCTTGTAACGCAACTCCGGCGCGGTGGGGTCTGGTAAATCAATATTCAAAGAGGCGTGAGATGTAGTTATTGGTTGATTAGTTATTGATGGAAGATTGGCGATTGGAGAATTGGGCGTTGGCGTGGCAGAAGCGGTGGCCACCACTGCGCCTGCCGCCTGCAGTTCCCGTACAATCGTCTCTACTATTTGCTCAAACTTAGCGTCATTCATGGCATAGCTCCTAGCGCTTCAAGAAGAACGACGCATCGCCCGCGCGTTCCGTTAGCCGCCCGTTGCGCATTAGGCCTAGCTCTTCCATCCAGCACTCAAACTCCGGCGCGGGCCGTAAGCGGAAGAGTTGGCGCAGGGTGGGCGCATCATGGTAACTGGTGCACTGATACGAAAGCATGGAGTCATCGCCCATCGGCACGCCCATGAAGTAGTTACAACCCGCCGCCGTCAGCATCACGGCTAAATTCTCAATCGCGTTTTGGTCAGCGCGGGCGTGGTTGGTGTAGCACGCATCTACGCCCATCGGAATGCCGGTGAGCTTGCCCATAAAATGGTCTTCCAAGCCAGCGCGCTGAATCTGCCGCGCATCATACAGATACTCCGGCCCAATAAAGCCCACCACCGTGTTCACTTGATACGGGTGATAGCGTTTGGCCAAACCGTAGCACCGCGCTTCCATGACTAATTGGTCCCACCCGTGGTGCGCTTCGGCGGAAAGTTCTGAGCCTTGGCCGGTTTCAAAATACATGAAGTTGGGGCCGGTGGGGAAGCAGTGTTTCTTCGCCAGCGCGTAGGCTTCATCCAACATTTCTACCGAGATGCCGAAGGACTCATTGCCCTTTTGTGAGCCGGCCAAAGACTGAAACACCAAGCCCACCGGCACACCCGCTTCCAAACACTTCATTTGAGTGGTGACGTGTGAAAGTACACAATTTTGCGTGGGGATGTTCCAAGTGGTGATAACTTCGTGCGTCATCTCCAGCAAACGCGCCACAGAGCTATAACTATCATCCACGGGGTTGATGCCGATGACGGAATCACCGGAGCCGTACGCCAGCCCCTCATAGATTTCCGCGCGGATGCCTTCCGGGGAATCCGTGGGATGGTTGGGCTGGTTGCGGCTGGAGAGCGTGCCCGGCAAACCAATGGTGTTGCCACAATGCGCCTGCACGCGGATTTTGCTGGCGGCGTACATCAAATCCAGATTGGACATGAGTTTGGTGACGCCCGCAATCATTTCCGCCGTGAGGCCACTGGAAATTCGGCGGATCATTTCCGGGGTGGTGGTATCGGCCAACAGCCACTCGCGGAACTCACCCATCGTCCAGCCTTTAATTTCGCCGTACACCGTTTCGTTCAGGCCATCTTCAATCACCCGCGTCACTTCGTCTTGGTCACGCGGCACGGCGGGCGTTTCCCGCAAAACTGAGAGCGGCACTTCGGCCAGCACCAGCCGCGCGGCAATGCGTTCGGCGGCGCTTTCTGCCGCCACCCCAGCCAGCCGGTCACCCGATTTTTCTTCATTCGCTTTGCCCATCAGCAAGCGAATATCGGGGAACTCATAAGTTTTTCCGTGCAATTTTGTGCGAAGGAGCATAGTTCACTTGAGAGTTTTAATAGCTAATAACGAATAACTGGTTATTGGTTATTAGTTATTGATTGCAAATTAATTGTAAAACACCAACGTCTTCACGCTCAGTGGCACCACGCGGCCATCCATCAGTGGCAAGCCAATATCAATGTAATCACCTTCGTTCAAGCCCACTTGGTCAATCACCAGCAAAGCGCGGGCGGGCACAAGGCCCTTCACCGTTTGGCCCAACGCTTGCGCGTAATCACGCCCAATGATAACGATGAGGGGGCGTGAAGCTGGCAAGCTTTGCGAAAATTCACTTAGGCCGGTGGCCAGCCGGAGCAAAGCGGCGTAATCTAACGCCTGGCTGATTTCCACAGCTACGGCAAACGCATCTGCGGCCACATCCACATCCCAACGCCGCACAGCTTCTGCCACAGCTTGCGCCACCGCCGCCGGTTGCAAATCTCCGGGCAAGTTGGGCCGCAGAACCGGCACGTTGCGCAGTGGCAAAATTTCTCGCTCTGCCCAAATAGTGGAGCCGGAGAGCGTAACCGTTTGCGTGCTAGCGCCCAGCACCGTGGCCCGCACCGTCTCGGCAGGCCGCGTAATTTTGTATGTGTTCAGCACTGCGTGCTGGCGCAAAGATTCAGCCAGCAGTGGGCCAACGTCATCATGCAAAGTAGCATCACTCACAGCGTTGATGGTGAGCGGGTTGTAGTAATAATGCCCAATGCCGCCGGAGAACATGAGCACCGTGCCTTTGCCAGAAATTGCGGCCGGCGGCGTGAGATAAATTTTCTGCGCCAACGGTGAAGTGATGCCTTCAATCAACTCCACGGTTAAATCTGCCATGCGGTTGGTGAAGCGGCGCAACTCGGCCAGCGTGGGCGCACTGCCTACTTCTAGCTTTAGGCCGCAATCGGCCAGAATGTGTTTGGCCGGCTCAGCAATGTGGCGCACCCGGCCCGTTTTGTGTTCAATCTCTAAAATGCGGCCCCCATAATTCATGGCCGCCGCCGCCACATACTGCCCGCCGCGAAACGTGGCGCTGTTGGCACTGCCGCCGCCAATATCAAGGTTGGTGACGGTGGTGAAATGCGTCTGCGAGTATTGCGCCGCGCCCGCGCCGCGCCCGGCAATTAAACTTTCCACATGCGGGCCAGCCACGCTCACCACAAATTCACCGGCTAAACCAGAAAGCGCGCGCACAATTTCATCGGCGTTTTTCTTTTTGGCGGTTTCACCGGTGATGATAACGGCGCCGGTTTCCACTTGCGCCGGATTGAGGCCCGCCGCCGCATACTCACGCCGCACCAGTTCATTCAGCCGCGCGGCGTCCACCGTTTCAGAATCCGCCAGCGGCGTAAAGGTGATGGGGCTTTGATAGAGCACCGAACGTTGGGTGATGTTTATGTGCGGAATTTGGCCCGGCCGGGCCACGTTGGCCAACTGCAAACGCGAGAACACCACTTGTGTGGTGGTGGTGCCAACGTCCACGCCCACCGAGAGCAGTTCGCGCGTATCAGACATTTAAGGATTAGGGACTTGGGGTTAGGGATTAATGAGCGTAATCCCTAATCACTAATCCCTATTATTTCTTCTTGAATGTGAACGACCCGCCAACTTCTAGCGAGTCAATCACGCCCACAATCACGGCATCCAGCGGCGTGGCTTGCGTTTGGCTGGTTTGCTGAGCAGACGAGCCGCGCGTAACCAACACCAAATCACCAGAACCGGCGCTCACGGTATCCACCGCCACGTACGGCTCACCGGTGGGCTTGCCGGCCGTATCCGTATCCCGCACAATCAGCAATTTCTTGGCGTGTAATTTATCATCTTTGATAGTGGCAACCGTGGAACCGATGACAAGTGCGATTTGCATAGGGCCTCAGAAATTTAGAGATTAGGGATTGAGGATAGATAAGCGAGCAGGCTCACCATTGGGATTTACGTTGGAAAGCCAATCAGTTTTTAGATGCATCGTTTCGTTGACGATGAGACGCCGAAAAGGTTGACTGTGAAGGAGCGCAGGGCCTTGATGCACCTGCACGTGAACGTTATCACAAAATTTTTGGGAACGGAAGGCAATGTTTTTGGGCCACGGCGTGGTAAGCGCATTGGGATAAAGCCAACTGAGGGGCCGTTCAGCCACAAGCGGCAAACCGGCTTCCGGCCAGTGGCCGTTTTGCAGAAACGGTTGAATGTAGTACGCGGCCCGCCGGCCTTCTAGGGCGCTGGTATCGGCCGTTTCTGCGCCGCGCAGAAGGTTGCCAGCCGCAAATACGCCGCGCCGCGAAGTACGGAAGGCGGCATCCACCTGCGGGCCACGCGTGCCCACATCCATTACCAAGCCGCCCAGCCGCGCCAACTCATGCTCCGGAATCCAATCGCCGGTGAACACCACCGTATCACATTCCAGGAGTTGTGTTTGGCCAGTGGCCGGGTGCGTAATTTCCACGCCTTCCACACGTTGGCGGCCAAAAATTTGCGTAACGCGCACATTGGGCAAAATTTGGGTGCGGGCCAATACCTCGGCAAACAGCCAGCGCGCGGGCGTAAACGGAAAATAGATTTGCGGCTGAGGCAGTTCTGTAAGCATGAAAGGCACGGCCACGCGGGCATGCTGAAGTGTGAGTACCGCCGAAAGGCTAACAAGTTCCGCGCCCACGATGACGGCGCGGCGGCCAACCGGCAAATGCTGTTCATAAACAAAGCGTTGCAGTGAGCCAGTGGTGAAAATGCCTTGCGGGCGTGTGCCCGGAACCAGCCGCGCCGAACGAGGCCGCTCACGGCAACCGGTGGCCAGCAAAACGGCACGGGCTTCCACTTCACGTACGCCGCTTGGGCTGGTATAGCCAAAGTGTGTGGGGCCGCGCCACGCGGTGATGGTGGTGGCCGGGTAAATCTGCACGCCCGCGCGTTCGGCTTGAGTGCGGTAGTTTTGCGCGTACGCTGGCCCACTCAACACGCGGCGCAAATCACGCAGGCCAAAGCCAGTGTGATGGCACAAACGCGGCGTGCCACCAGCTTCTGGCTCGCGGTCTACTACGGCCACGGCGCGCACGCCCAGCCGCTTCAACTCAATGGCCGCCGCCAAACCGGCTGGGCCAGCGCCCACAATCAAAACGTCAGTCTGAGAGGGAAACATTTTTCAAATGCGGGAAGCAAGGGAAAACAGGGAAAAATGCAAGCCATTCTTCAACTAATCAAGCTTCCAATGGGTATATTTTGCCCAATCCAAAGCGGCATCCCAGATCAAGTCATAAACCGGATCCTTAATGTCATAGTAAGTGTCCAAATCTTCGGCATGACGCTTAACTATCTCTCGCTTAACAAGTTCAATAGACCGGGTGGAATTCGGATGCGCCCGAAGATAATCACGAAATAGAATGGGATAAATCTGATTCGGATTCCCTGCAACCCGTACATGAATGTTAGCGCGGCGTTGCCCTTTAGGTTGGTTAAACAAATACTTCACCCACAAGTTTTGGTCGTCGTTTTCCCCTAAAGGCACATGATCATGCGAGGCGGTTGGCCAGAACTCATAACCAGCCAAGATCAACTTCTCTTTTACTTCGGTGGTAAGAGCTTGAACCGTAATCTGAATATCAATCACATCTTTCGCTCCTAAACCCGGCACAGAGGTTGACCCGATATGGTCTATCCGCACAGCCAAATCGCCTAAAGCCCCAAACAGGTGTTCACGAATGATTTCAAATTCATCGGGCCAAGTTGGTTTGTAATCATGAATGACAATCATGGTTTAGTTTCCTCTTAGTTACCACAAGACTCTAAAAAGCTAAGTTCACTAAGTTCCTTGGTGAACTTGGTTACTTCGCGCCTTCGTGGTTAGATTCAATAAATCAGGCACATCTTGTTCTGTCTCATGCGCCAACGTAGAAACTACGGCACCGAGGCAATTGAAGCCTTGGCATCGGCCTTGCAAAACGCGCGTGCGGCGGCGCAGGCCATCCAGTGTGCGGGCCGGGATAACGGCGTGGGTGGCTTCTACAATTTCACCCAACGTGACACGTTCACAGTGGCACACGATTTGGCCAAAGCGCGCGTCCGCCGCAATT
>JAEURM010000115.1 GCA_016789245.1 Anaerolineales bacterium | reverse complement strand
CTTCTTCCCGAATGTTGCTGGGCACGTACGGCGCTACCAACCACACAATGTTGCTGGCGCTTAACTGTTGGCCGGTGAACGTATCTACATGCGGCGCTAGCTCAGGCAAATTGGCCGTATCTATCCAGCGCGTGTATTGGCCGGAAGCCGCATCATAGCGCCACTCGGCCACCGTGTTGTTCAACTGCCAATCTAAATGAATGGTGCTGATGGGCGTGCCGCTGGCCGGTGTGCCTGATTCAAATGGATAACCAGCAAAATTTTGCGGCGGGCCGAATTGCTTCTCGGTGGCCAGTTGCCACAGCGCGGCAGGTGAAGTGAAGAGTTTGTTAGTAGTGAGCGCCGCACTCTCTTCGCGGCAGAGCAGGGGGCATTCTGAGTAGCCCGTGTATTCCGCAATAATGCGCGGGAACAAATCTTCATTCTCGCGCAAGCGGTTCATCGTTCCTGTGCTAGAGCCGGAGGCCACCAACAGCGCCTGATACGCATCCGCAATGATGCCGTCAATCAGCCGCGCGGAACGCACGTTGCCCACCTTCTCCGGCGTTTGGCTGTAAAAAATGCCCGTAAAGCGGATAACGCCGCCCTCGGCGTAATGCTCCCACACGTTATCGGCAAAAGATAAACCCACCTGATGTTCACGCACGGAGCGCGGAAAGTGCGCCACTTTGATGGCGAGTGGGCGGCGCTCTAAAACGGAAGCGTCACTCAGCGGTTGGCCGGTGAGTGGATTAAGCACGGTGGGCGTGGCCGTGGCGGCGGGCATAGCGGTGCTGAGCGGCGTGGCAGGCGCATTGGCCGTTTCGGTTGGAGCAACCGCCGCCGGAGCGGTGGCCGTTTCCACTTCCACTTTGGGTGGCGCTAGTGTGGGCACTTGGGTTGGGCTGGGTGCCTCCGTGGCGGAGGTGCAGGCGGCCAGCCACGCCGCCAAAAACGTTAGACGCCAGAGTTTACGCATGGGAGGGCTTTCTATACAATGAACTTGATCGAGGATCGCTTAAGACCTGTCAGGTGGCACGCACAAAGTCCTATAGATGTGGCCTTTTCTCATGCCACCTGACAGGTCTAGCATTATTCCCGATAACGTTTAATGATTTAGCTGGAAAATGTCAGCTTGCACTCATCCAGCATTGAACGAACGCTGATAAAAAGTTAACAGATGCATGGGTATGCTGTACCCAACTTGGAGAACTAGCGATGTTTTTCTTTGATCCACTCTACTTAGTTTTTACCATTCCAGCCTTATTGTTTGGTCTGTGGGCCCAATGGCGCGTGCAAAGCGCCGTGGGCAAGTACTCACAAGTATATACTGGCCGCAACGCCACCGGCGCGGCGGTAGCACGGGCCATGCTCAACGCGTACGGCCTGAACAACGTCAAAGTGGAGCGCACACAGGGCTTTTTGAGTGACCACTATGACCCCATTAGCCGTACTCTGCGCCTTTCGCCCAATAATTATGATACGCCCTCCGTGGCGGCGGTGGGCATTGCCGCGCACGAAGCCGGCCACGCCATTCAGCACGCGGAGAACTACTGGCCTCTGCAGGCCCGCTCAGTTATTGTGCCAGTGGTGCAGTTCGGCTCATTCTTAGGGCCACTGGTATTCATAGGCGGATTCTTCCTCGCCCAGGCGGGCAGTGCCTTTGGCTTCAACGTAGCCGTGGTGGGTGTGTTGATGTTTGGCGCTACGGCACTGTTCTCGCTCATCACCCTGCCGGTGGAGTTTGATGCCAGCCGCCGCGCCAAAGAAGTTTTGGTTAACGCCGGTTTTGTGAGCGCGGATGAGGGCCAAGGCGTGAACAAGGTGTTAGATGCGGCGGCGCTCACGTACGTGGCCGCGCTGATTTCGGCGCTTTCCACTTTGCTGTACTACGTGTTTTTGCTCAGCGGCCTGCGCCGGAGTGAAGACTAATACAGAATACAGAGCCCCGATAACAGAAAACCGCCTAAAGGCGGCAGGCAGATAACGGGCGGCGGTTGAAAAACCGCCGCCCGTTTTATTTTGCGCAGGCTAAATTCCGCTAACTAAAGAACGCGGAGTTCTGGAGATGGCGCGTTAATGCACTCCGTGCAATCCGCCGCATCTGTGTTATCCGTGTACTCCCGCCGCGCCACAATACTCCATTACTACCTCCCACAGCACTTGCACACCCCAACCGAGGCCCTCAATGGGCGCGCGCTCATCATGCGCGTGGAATAAGTTCATAAAATCAAAGCCGGGCGGCAGTTGCATGGGCGCAAAACCATAGGTGGGCACGCCCAGCGGCGCGAGGTATTTGGCATCCGTTGCGCCCGTCATCATGTACGGCACTACTTTGGCTTGCGGGTCATACTTCTTCAGCGTGCGCGTCATCAATTCAAACAACGGCGTGGTGTGTGCCGTTTGCAGGGGCGGCGATTGATTGGTGATTTCATACTCTAAGTCATCGCCCATCACCGCTTTCACTTCTTCTATAAACGCTTCCGAGTCAAAGCCGGGCAGGGTGCGGCCATCAATCACAGCTTCCGCCACGCTGGGGATGACGTTGGTTTTTTGCCCGGCGCTCAGGCCGGTGGGCACGGCCGTGTTGTGCGTGAGCGCAGTGAGCATGGGATAGAGCGCGTGCTGATGCAGTGGGCCGTTAAGCAGTATCTGCGCTTGGTCTGCCGTTTGGAGCGCGTTCAGCCAGCCGCCCAGTTCACCGCCCACGGCGGCACTGGCCGCTTGCAAGAATCCGGCGGTGGCGTCCGTTAGGTGATAGGGCAAACCGCGCCGCGCCAGTTCATCCACCGCGTGCGCGAGGCGGGCCACGGCGTTATTGTGGCGTGGTTGCGAGGCGTGGCCGGGCTGGCCGTGCGCGCGCACCTTGAGCCAGCATGTGCCCTTCTCCGCCACTTGAATGGGGTACACAGTAGTTCCAGCAAAATCCATGTTGTAACCGCCCAACTCTGTTAGGCCAAACTCCGCGCGGATTAAGTCTGGGTGGTTCTGCACTAGCCACCACAAGCCGCAACTGCCTTCGCCGCCCACTTCTTCATCCGCCGTGGCGGCAAAAATTACATCGCGCTTCAACGGCACATTCAGCCGCTTGAGCCACAGAAACACGCTGAGTTGTTGCGCCACCGTGCCCTTCATATCCACTGCGCCACGCCCCCACACAAAACCATCGTGTACTTCGCCGCTAAAGGGTGGATGAGTCCAATACTGCGGCTCGGCGGGAACTACATCCGTATGGCCGTAGAGAAGCAAAGGCGGCGCTTCGCCAGAGCCTTTCAGCCGCGCTACCACGTTGCCCCGCTTGGGCGCAGATTCCAGCACCAGCGGCTCAGTCTCAGCGGCGCGCAAAACGCCGGCCAAGTGCTCCGCCGCCATCAATTCGTTGCCGGGCGGATTGGTGGTATCCAACCGAATTAAATCTTGCAGATGCCGAACAGTTTCTTGGGTGATTTGGGGCCAGTTCATAATTTGTTTAACCGCAAAGACGCGAAGGGCGCTAAGTTTTTCTTCGCGCTCGTTGCGGCTTTGCGGTTGCGGATTACTTTTGTTCTACCAAAGAGAGCGGAAACGGTAAGCGCCCGCTCACAAGTTGTGCGGCGAGATTTTTGGCCTCGGCTTCAGTGAAGTTGCCAGCAATCGTGGCTTCAGTAAATATAATGTCATTGATTATCGGCGCGGAAAGCACTACGCCATCACGGGCAATCACCAAGTAATGACCGATGTTGTTGCTGGTGTAAGCCCGCATGGCTTCAACACCATCGGGCGTGAAGCGTAATGCGATTTCAAAACTATCAAAAGTTGCGTTCCGAACTACCGTCGCCTCGGCCACGTCTTCGTTGCTGAGAATTACGGTCACTTCATCCGGTATCGTTTCACCTACTTCAAACGGCTTTGTTGAATCAAAGAAAATAATCTCGCCCACTTCGGTAGCCATTTGGATGGTGGGCGTAATATCGGTTTGGGTGGTGAGCGTAACTTCTAACCTATCATTGACGATTTGTATTTCAGCTTTGCCCGCCAATTGCGCGTTGAGGCGCTCTTGGAGCACAGCTTGGGCGGCGGCCAGCATATCTGGCGTAAGGGTGGCCGAGGTATCTGGCGCGAAGGTGAGTGTGTACGTGGCTGATAAGCCGCTGAGGCCCGCACACGCCAAACTAAAAGTGAGTAAAACAGCCAAAACTACGCTCAATCTCAACCGTGCTGGCACAGAATTAAAGTGGAAATGACTCATGCGTTTACGCGCTTGCTCATCAAAATATCCGGCTTGCCGCGGCCATTGGCATCCGGCACAATGCCGCTGATGACGTAGCCGAGCTTTTGATAAAACTCGAACGGATGATTTTTGAGATTGCGAATTTGGGCGATGTGCGCCCACGGGTCAGGGTACAACTCCACACCGGCCAGCGTCGTCATCTCATCTTCATCATCCGAGCCAAGAATGATGGTGAGGCCACCGCGCGCTTTCACTTGCGCTTCAAAATCTCGCACTAGCGCGCGCCCCACGCCTTGCCGCTGATATTCTGGATGAACGGCCAACGGGTGCAATTCCCACACATGGCCATCATATTCTGGCAGGCCGCCCACTACCCCCAACAACACTTCACCGTGCATTGCCGCGCGGCAAATGTGTTCTGGCTTCACCAATTCCTTCACTTCTTCAAAGGCCGCTTCCAAATCCGGCCACGCTTCTGGCCAATGAGTTTTAAATGCCATCCACAGCACTTCTGCCGCCTGATGCATTAACCACGTATCGTTACTGGTGAGCGAAATGATTTCCATAGTTCTGGCCCAAGGCTGATAAAACTACCGCCGATAACTAACAGGCCGCCGATGATTTGAGTTTGGGTGAACGGTTCGCCCAGCACCAGCGTGCCCAGCAAGGCGGCAAATACGGTGAGCATATTGTAAAAGATGGTGCCGCGCGCCGCACCCACGCGCCGGATGCCTTCATTCCACGCTAAATACGCTACTACGGAGGGAAACAAGCCGATGTAAACACATGCGGCCAGCACCAACGGCGTGGCGTTCACGGGTTGCGTGGTTTGCTCCATCAGCGCCAGCGGCACCAAAAATGGCAAGCCAAATAAACTGGAAAGCGCGCTGGCGGAAAGCGAGGAGCGCGTGCGCGTAACCACGCGGCCTAAAACAGAGTAGAAGCCCCATGAAATCACCGCGCCCAGCACTAACAAATCACCCACATTGAATTGTAGGCTGAACAAGTTTGGCAGTGAGCCGCCGCTGGCGATGTAGGCCACGCCGCCAAGTGAAATCACGGCTCCCAATAGCATGGCGGGCGTTAGCGTTTCGCGCAAGAACAACGCGGCCATTAAGCTAATGATGAGGGGGCCAGCGCCGTTAATCAATCCAGCGTTGGTGGCGGTGGTGGATTTTAGGCCGGAGTACAACAGCACCGTAAAGCCCACCACGCCGGTTAGCCCCATGCCCACCAACCACGGCCACTGTGCGCCGGGGCGGCGTTCTTCAATTGGCACGCGGCGCAAGAGCAGAATAAAAACTAGGCCCGCCACAATAAAACGCGCCAGCGTCAGCGTAGATGGGCCAATATCTGCGCGCAGGAGGCGGCCCAGCACAAAATTGGTGCCCCACAAAAACGCGGAAACATTGGTGAGTACGTACGCCCAGCGCGGGTCAGATTTGGTCATGCGCGTCTCACGCTGAAATTCGCAACCGCGCTACAAGGAACGGCGGAAACTCCGGGAAGTTGGCCAAAGAAAGTGCGGGTGCATTTTCCCGTGGCGGCGTGGCTGGTTCCTCTAACCCATCCAGCACAAAGCCCGCTTCAAAGCAGGTTTGTAAAACCAAATGCAGTGGGCGGTGAAAGTAATATTGCGGCACAGGCTGGCCCACAATGCCCAAGCCGTGGCTGGTGCTGGGCGTGAGGTATTGCGTGATTTTGAAGGCGTGCGTGGTTACGATGGTGCCAGCACGGTCTTCTTCTTCAATTAGGCGGCTAATGCCGGGCGCGGAATTGAAACTGGGATGCAAAATTGAAAATACAAAGCGGCCACCCGGCTTGAGCAACTGCCGCACGGCGCGGCACAGCGGCGCAATCTCTGGCATATCCATGAAGGCCATCAAACAGGCCACGGCATCAAAACTACCCGCGCCCAATGTGAGCAGTTGCGCTTCATTCGTGGCATCCATTTCGTGAAACGTCATGCGAGCGGCGTGCGGATGTGTGGCCGCGTACCGGCGCGCGTTCGCCACCATCGCCGCGCTAAAATCAAAACCCACCACCTCCACGCCCAACGCGGCTAGCCGCCGCGAAAAAACGCCGTTGCCGCACGCCGCATCCAAAATCCTTTCGCCCGCCTGTGGGTTGAGCAGGCGCACAACGGCCGGCGCAATCATCAGCCGGTGGGAAGCGTTGCCGTCTTCGCCTTGTTTCTCATCCCAAAACGCGGCAATCTGCTCCCA
>JAEURM010000114.1 GCA_016789245.1 Anaerolineales bacterium | reverse complement strand
TATTTTGAGTATCACGCTTCCCTTGTTCCCGCTGAACACGGTTTTCTTCCCCGGCATGACGTTGCCGCTCCACATTTTTGAGCCGCGCTACCGCGAGATGATTAACCTGTGCATTGACCAGCGCCAGCCGTTTGGCGTGGTGCTGATTAACGATGGCCCGGAGGTAGGTGGCCCAGCGCGCCCCCACCCCATTGGTACATATGGCTCCATCTCCCGCGTGGAGCGTTTGCCGGACGGCCGCATGAACATTGAAGTGGTGGGGCAAGAGCGCTTCCGCATTCTTTCCCTTCACAACGATAAAGCGTACCTCACCGGCACGGTGGAACGTTTTCCGTTGGTGACGGATAACGCGGAGACGGTGACGAGCGTGAGCCACAGCTTAAGTTTGTGGGCGCGCCGTTACCTAAAAGTGCTGGGCCAGATTGCGGATTTTGAGTTTGAGAAGCATGAACTGCCCGATAACCCGGTGGCGCTGGCGTATTTTGCCGCCATTATTGCCCAAGTGCCCATGAAGGATAAGCAAGTTCTCCTCAACTGCCTCACCACGGATGAACTGCTTCAGCGCGAGGTAACACTGTACAAGCGCGAGATTAGCCTGCTCCGCGCCCTGCTCACCAGCCCCCAAGCGCGGCACAGCCCCAACGCTTCGCCTAATTAGAGTTTTCAACCCCAGAGAGTATTCTTACGCTCGCGCCGCCACGGGTTCAGCTTCCTGCTTTGGCTCTACCACCAAGCCTTTGGGCAGAATTTTGATAAAGTGCCGTGAGCCGCTTTCCCAATTGCTCAGCAAGGCTTGGCCAAGGGCGCTGTGCGTGAGCGCCACGTGGCGCGCCACCCGCCGCCGAATTTCCGCAAAATCATCCACCGAGGGCGTTTGCACGCTCACCAATTCCATGTTGATGCGCTTGAGCGCCCAGCCATCATCCCAAATGTACGCCGTGCCGCCCGTCATGCCTGCGCCAAAGTTGTAGCCAATGGAGCCGAGCACAATCACTGTGCCGCCCGTCATATATTCACAGCCGTGGTCACCCACGCCTTCTACCACCGCTGAGGCACCAGAGTTGCGCACCGCAAACCGCTCACCGGCGCGCCCGGCTAAAAACACCTCGCCGCTGGTGGCGCCGTACAAACACGTGTTGCCCGCAATCACGAAACCTAACGGCTGAGCTTTAACGTCTTCTTCGGCAAACTCATCTTCAGCGGAAAACGGAGACGCAATCACAATCTGCCCGCCGCTTAGGCCTTTGCCCACGTAATCATTAGCTTCACCGGTGAGATGGAGGGACATGCCCGAAACCGCAAACGCGCCGAAACTTTGCCCCGCCGTGCCGCGTAGGCGCACATCCACGGTGCGGCGCGGCGCGCTGGGGTTTTGCACCAATTCACTGGCCAAGCGCGCGCCAAAGGTTCGGTCACTGTTCTTGATGCAATAAAACAGCGCGGCGCTAGAAACATCCGCGTGATGGTTGCGCCAATCGCGGAGCAGTTGCTCATTCAGCGGCGAGGCACTAGGCACCGGGTTTGGCTCCCGCATGTAGCGGCGTGGGCCGGCGGGTGGCGGCGTCAGCAGAACGCCCACATCCACGCCCACGTTGCCCTGCTCCGCTACTTGCAGAAGTTCCACGCGGCCCACAATTTCTTCTAAGCTGGTAGCGCCCAACTGCGCCACATACTCCCGCACTTCTTCCGCAATGTAGAGGATGAAAGCCATCAAGTGCTCTGGCGTGGCATCAAACTTGGCACGCAGTTCTGGCTTTTGGGTGGCAATGCCCACTGGGCAAGTGTTGAGGTGGCAGGCGCGGGCCATCAAACAACCTTCCGCAATGACGGCGGCCGTGCCAAAAGAAAATTCATCCGCGCCCAGCAGAGCGGCCATTACCACATCGCGCCCAGTGCGCAGGCCACCATCCGCGCGCAAACGCACACGCCCACGCAAGCCGCTGGCAATCAGGCTGTGTTGCGCCTCCACCAAGCCCAGTTCCCACGGAATGCCCGCGTACTTAATGCTGGAAAGCGGTGAAGCGCCGGTGCCGCCGTTATTGCCGCTAATCAAAATAATATCCGCGCCGGCTTTGGCCACGCCCGCCGCGATGGTTCCCACGCCGGCCTGCGCCACCAGCTTCACACTAATCACGGCACGCGGGTTAATTTGGCGCAGGTCATAAATCAACTGCGCTAAATCTTCAATGCTGTAAATATCATGGTGCGGGGGCGGAGAAATAAGTGTGTGGCCGGGCGTGGCGTGGCGCACGGCGGCAATTTCTGCCGTCACTTTGTGCGCGGGCAGTTGGCCGCCCTCGCCCGGTTTGGAGCCTTGCGCCATTTTGATTTGGAGTTCATCGGCGGAAATGAGATATTGCGCCGTTACGCCAAAGCGCGCGGAGGCCACTTGCTTAATTCGGTCATTGGCCTCGGTGGCGTAGCGGGCCGGGTCTTCGCCGCCCTCGCCGCTGTTGCTGAGCGCGCCGAGCCGGTTCATAGCCATCGTCATCGTCTCATGTGCTTCTTTGGAGAGTGCGCCATGAGACATGGCGGCGGTGGAAAAACGCTTGACGATAGAGTGAGCGGGTTCTATGTGTTCAAGAGAATTAGAGAATTGGTTATGGGTTATTGAATCTTGGTGATTGGGATTTGAGATTTTCAATAAGTCCCGTGGGTCAACGGCGGCGCGTTGGTGGATGAGGGCGCTGTATTTTTTGTACGCCGCGTAGCCTTCCTGCCAATGGCCGTTGAGGGCGCCGGGTGAGCGCACGGCCTCTTGCAAAGCATGTACCACTTGCGGGCTAAAGGCGTGAATTTCACCAGTGCGCTTGAATTTGTAAAAGCCGGGGCTTTCTAGCGTGGGCTTCTCCGTGGCAAAGGCGGATTGATGCCAGCGGCGCGTAATCTCGGCCAAACCGTTCACATCTAAACCACCCAAATGGCCGGGCGTACCCACAAAGTGCGTTTCCACCACAGCGCGGCTTAGGCCAATCACTTCAAACGCTTGCGCGCCACTGTACGCATCCACCGTGCTGATGCCGAGCTTGGACATGATTTTGAGCAAGCCATGTTCAGCGACGTAAAGGTAACGATACGCCACCTCTTCCGGTGAGTTCTCACCGCGGTCTAGTTCCACGGCGGAGGCCAAGGCGAGATACGGATGAATGGCCGCCGCGCCGTAACCAATGAGGCATGCAAAGTGATGCACATCGCGCGGCTCACCGCTATCCATTACAAAATCTACCCGCGTGCGTAAATCTTGCCGGAGCAAATGATGGTGCACGGCGCTGAGGGCCAGCAAAGATGGGATAAATGTATGGTCAGCGTCCACGCCTCGGTCACTTAAGATGAGCACTTCCGCGCCCGCGCGAACTTCGGCCTCAGCCTGTGCGCACAGGCTGTTCAGCGCGGCTTGCAAACCGGCTGGCCCGCTCTGCGCCAAGTACAACGTGGAAAGCGTAACGGGCTTGAGCAATTTATCGGCCCGCAAAGCGGCCAACTGCGCGGCGGTGAGGAACGGTGAATCAAGTTCCAGCAGTTCCGCCTGCACGGCTGTTTCTGCTAAGAAATTCCGGCGTGCGCCCAGCCGCACTTTGAGACTCATCACCAGCTCTTCCCGCAGTGGGTCAATGGGCGGGTTGGTCACTTCGGCAAAGCGCTGGCGGAAGTAAGCAAACAGTGGGCGCGGCTTATCACTCAGCACGGCGGCGGGCGTATCATCACCCATCGAGCCAATGGCCTCGGCTTTGTTTTCCACCATCGGGCGCAAAACCATCACTAGCTCTTCATTGGTGTAGCCAAAAGCGGCTTGTTGTTGAATTAAGGAAGAAGGAGGCAGGAAGGAGGAAGGCCGCTCTTCGGCTTTCAATTTACGTACGCCGCGCCGCACCCACGGGCCGTAGTGTTCATGCACGGCCAACTCACCTTTGGCCTGCCCATCCCGCAAAACCGCGCCGCGCGCCGTATCCACCACCAGCATTTGGCCGGGGCCAAGTTTGCCTTTGTGTTGCACGCGGGCATCTTCAATGGGCACAATGCCCGCTTCCGAGCCAGCCACCACCAAACCATCTTCGGTGAGGGTGTAGCGGCAGGGGCGCAGGCCGTTCCGGTCTAGGGCCGCGCCCACGCGCACGCCGTCCGTAAACGTCAGCGCGGCTGGGCCATCCCATGGCTCAGTCAGGCAGGTGTGATACTCATAAAAATCGCGCACTGCTTCCGGCAAATCGGGTAGTTTTTCCCACGCGGGCGGAACCAGCATGGTCACCGCATGGTGCAGAGCGCGGCCACCCAAGTTCAGCAGTTCGGCCACGTTATCCAGCATGGCGGAATCAGAACCATCGGTATCAATCACGGGCCGTAATAAATTTTGAGAATTGGAGAACTGAGGGGAATTAAGAAATTGCAGGAGGGGTTCGCGGGCTTTCATCCAATTGATGTTGCCCTGCAAGGTGTTGATTTCGCCGTTGTGACACAACACGCGAAACGGTTGCGCGCGTTGCCACGTGGGCAAGGTGTTGGTGCTATAACGCTGATGAAAAACGGTCAGCGGCACTTCATACGCCGGATTGCTCAGGTCAGTATAAAACTCAGCCAACTGCGGCGCGTTGAGCAAACCTTTGTACACAATCGTTCGTGAAGACATAGACGCCACGTACGCGCCGTAATGTTGGCGGGCGTATTTTTCAAAATGCTTGCGGGCGAAGAATAAAGAATGCTCAAAATGGTTGTTAGAGAATTGGTTATTGGTGATTGGTGATTGGGGGTTGGGATTTTGAGCGATGATGGCTTGCTCAATCACCGGCATAGTGGCTAAGGCACGTTCACCCAAGTGTTTAGGCTGGATGGGCACGGGCCGCCACGCGAGGACGCTGAGGCCAAATTGGACGCAGGCTTTTTCCAGCAAGCGGCGGCTGGCGTCTTCATTGCCCGGCTGAAAAAAGAACACGCCCACCGCCAGCGCATCTGGATTCACCATTTGGCCGGTGAGCCGTTCGGCTTCTTGCGCGAAGAATTGGCGTGGAAGCGAGGTGAGCACGCCTGCGCCATCACCCGTTTTAGCATCCGCCGCTACTGCGCCACGGTGTTCAAGATTAATCAGCGCCGTGAGGGCTTGGCGCAAAATGGTGTGGCTGGCGCGGCCATATTGGTCGGCAACAAAGCCAATACCGCAGTTGCCGCGCTCGAATAACGGGGTGAAGGGCGAGGACGTCATGGTCTGCTCCTATACAGCTGATAAAAAAGGCCACGCGTAGTTTAGAAAAAGGCCCCCGCCCTGTCGCCACCGTCTAAGGCCATTCGCCAAAGTACCCAGAGGGGTTAGTGAGATGTTACAAATTTAGTGGGTTTTTTTCCACGAAGATACACGAAGGGGCACTAAGACACACGAAGAGAGGTGCAGGGAAAGAAAGAGAAAGTGGGAACACGAATTTCACGAATGACACGAATTGAAATGAAAGAAGTTTTCGTGAAATTAGTGCAATTCGTGTTGATAATTACCCCGCTTTCTTCGTGAACTTCGGCCCTTCGTGGTGAATTCCCTGCCAAAAAACAAAAAAGCCGAGCGGCTGTAAACCGCCCGGCTGATGTTGAGTGACCCTCACTGACCAAAGATACCGATAATGCTGGATATCTTCCCCAGTGAGAGCCGCTTACACTATACACCAAGAATTCATCAACTCCATTACTCACCTTATGAAGTGAAGCGTCACTCCCGCTTTCGCGGGAGTCCATTGGCAGTTTGTGGATACCCGTTTGCACGGGTATGACGCTCATTGGCATGATAGCTCGCGTAAGATGACCTAATCACTCGCGCCCACGGGCAGGCCGGCGGGCGCTTTGCCTTTGAGGGCTTCCCGCACGGCTTCGGGGGAAGGCTCCCAATCTTTGGGGTAAGCCTCGGAACCCATCTCCGGCACATCCAAGCCTTTCAGTTCCACCTCTGCAGAGACACGCAAGACGCCGAACGCGGCCAGCACGCGGAAGAACAAGTACGAGAGGCCGAAGACCGTGCCGCCCACGGCCACTACTTCAAACAATTGCGCGAAAATTTGCGTGGTGCCGCCGGCTACTAAGCCGGTGACGGCGCTTTCCACGCCGTTCCAACCGGCGGTGTTGGGGTTAGCATTAGCGAAGATGCCCACCGCCAGCACGCCCCACACGCCGTTCACTAAGTGCACGGGCACAGCACCCACCGGGTCATCAATCCGCGCTTTCTCTAGCCACACGGTGGCAAAGCACACCAACCCACCAGCCACCGTGCCAATGATGGCGGCGGCGGCGGCATCTACAAACGCGCACGGCGCCGTGATAGCCACCAAACCGGCCAAAACGCCGTTGACGCTCATGGCCGGATCTGGTTTCTTGAGTGGGCTGACGAACCACATGTAGCACATGGCCGCACACCCACCAAACGCACCGGCTAACAGAGTATTGACG
>JAEURM010000113.1 GCA_016789245.1 Anaerolineales bacterium | reverse complement strand
AACGCCAGCCTCACGCGCCTCACGCAACTGGCGGCGGATATGGGCGGCTATGTCATCAACTCACAAACGGAGCAACGCGGCGATTACGTGTACGCCAACGCGCAAATTGCCGTGCCCTCGGCTCAGTTTGAGGCCACGCTTAACCAACTGCGTAACACTAGTGTGGAGGTGATGCGTGAATCGGCCACTGGGCAGGATGTGAGCGCGGAGTACGTGGATTTGCGCTCGCGCTTGAACAACTTAGAAGCTACCTCCGCCCGCGTGCGTGAGTTCTTGACTGAAGCCAAAACGGTGGAAGAGTCTCTCAAAGTAAACGCGCAACTTTCTGAGTTAGAAGCGCAGATTGAGCAAGTGAAAGGCCAGATGAAGTATTACGAAGGCCGCGCGGCGTTTTCTACCATCACGGTGGCGTTTGTGCCGCAAACCGCGCCGGTGCAAGCCAAGCCTACGGAGTGGAATCCGAGTGAGACGTTCAAAGATGCTTCGGATGTGTTCGTCCGGCTGGCGCAATCACTCACGGATATTGCGATTTGGTTGGTGGTGGTGCTTGGCCCCTTCGCGCTGGTCGCCGCCGTCATCATCGGAGTAGGCGTGCGTTTTCTACGCCCGCGCAAGGTGAAGGCGTAAATTCAATAGTAGGGGCGGTTCGCGAACCGCACCTACTTGGAGGCCACCATGAAAACCAAACTCGCACTTCTAATCTTCCTTGTCACTCTGTTAGCCGCGTGTGCGCCCTCGGCCACACCGCAACTTATTGGCTCGTATCCGCAAAATCCACAACTGCCCGGCGGCGCACCGCTCAACCCCAATCCCAATTTCAACGTTACATACAACGCCGCGCTGGAGTTGGCCGTGGATGGCGTGTGGCGCACCCGCTGGCAGGTGGAAGATGTAGCACAGCAACTCGGCGGGCAGGTGGTGAGCGCGCAGAACTTGGAAGTTGGCCGCCATTCACCTGTGCAATTGGTGCTAGCCGTGCCGCCCTACCAGCTAGAAAATATTATGCAAAAACTCCGGGCTTTGGGCACTGTGCTGGATGAAGATACCTACGCCAGCCTGCAATCTACCAGCGGCGCGGCGCAAACTAATTCCGGCAGCTGGTCTAGCATCACGCTCACTTTGCGGGAGCATTGGTGGGTAGGTTTCCGGGATGGCTTGGTGCAATTAGGTTGGGTAGCCCTGTTCATCGTCCCGCCCATCCTGATGCTGATTGGCGCGTGGACGGTGCTAAAAGGAATTGGGCAACGGCTGAAGCGGACAAGTTGACAACGGATATGGCTCGGATAAGCGGATAAAACGGATGCGGCCCATCCGTTTATATCCGCTTATCCGTTTCGCCGCAGGCAATCCGTTGCCCAATTCTTGTCAGAACTTTCTCAACACTTTATCAAGCCGCTCAGCGCCGTTCGGCCTAAGCTGTAAGCAACAACTGTTCAATCGGAGGAGAACCATGAACACCAAACGTTTGCTCATCAGCACTACTTTATTAGCCGCCACGCTGTTGGCGGCGTGTTCGCCAGCGGCCACGCAAATTGGCGGCGCACCCATTGCTACCCAAGTGGTAGAAATAACCAAGGAAGTAGCTTTGAGTGCGCCCACATTTGCGCCTGCGCCCACTCAAGTTGCTTCCTATGAACAACCCATTGGCGGCGCGCCCTTACCTACCGCCGCCCCCAGTGGGCAAGGCTTACCGCTAGCCGGTGCGCCGCTTCTGGGCCAAGCGCCCATTTCGCCCGTTCAGCCCACGCCCGCGCCACTTCCGGCGGATAACTATTTTCAGAACTACGGCGTGAATCCGTTTATTGAAACTTCCCAAGACCACTTTTCTACGTTTGCGTTAGATGTGGATACGGCTTCTTACTCCGTGGCCCGCAAGTACGTGCAGGAAGGTAACTTGCCGCCCGCCGAGGCTGTGCGTGTAGAAGAGTTTGTAAATTACTTCCAGCAAGATTACGCTTTGCCCGCCAACACCGCTTTTGGCTTGTACGCGGATGGTGCGCTCTCGCCGTTCCATACAGATGGTACGTACATTTTGCGCGTGGGTGTGCAGGGCTATGATGTGGCCGAGTGGCAACGTAAGCCGGCACGCTTAACGTTTGTGATTGATACCTCCGGCTCCATGCAACAAGATGGGCGGCTGGAATTAGTGAAGCAATCGCTTCAATTGCTAGTGGAACGCTTGCGCCCGGATGATGCGGTGGCCGTGGTGGCCTACAGTGATAACGCGTGGGTGGCGCTGAATCCTACTAGCGGCTCAGATAAAACGAGCATTCTCAATGCCGTGTATGGCCTGTATCCGCAAGCTTCCACCAACGCCGAGGCCGGTTTGCAATTAGGCTACTCTCTCGCGGAAAACATGCGCGATGCTAACGCCGTCAATCGCGTCATCCTGCTTTCAGATGGGGTGGCCAATGTGGGCGCCACCGGCCCCGAAGCGATTTTGAATTCTATTGGTTGGTACGCCAAAGAGTACGGCATCACGCTTACATCCGTGGGCGTAGGCATGGGCAATTTCAATGATGTGTTGTTGGAGCAATTGGCCAATCAGGGCAATGGCAACTACGCCTACATTGATGATTTAGACGAAGCCCGCAAACTGTTTGTGGATGACTTAACTTCTACCCTGCAAGTGATTGCGCTGGATGCCAAAATCCAAGTAGATTTCAATGTTGATACGGTGGCCCGCTACCGGCTAATTGGCTATGAAAACCGCGCCGTGGCGGATAGTGATTTCCGCAATGATGCGGTGGACGCGGGTGAAATTGGCGCAGGGCACACGGTGACGGCACTGTACGCTGTGCACTTCAAGCCGAATGCCAATGGCCGCATTGCCACTGTGCAACTGCGTTGGGAGGATCCGCAAACGCATCAGGTGACCGAAATCAATGGCAATGTAAACACGTGGGATAGTGCGCCTTCGTTTGAGCAAGCTTCGGCGCGCTACCAACTGGCCGTAGCTGTGGCGCAATACGCGGAACTGCTCCGCCGCAGTCCGTGGGCGTACGGTTCCAACTTGGCGCAAGTGAACGCGGCGGCGTGGCGCTTGGTGCGCCTGTTACCTAATGATGTGGATGTGGCCGAATTCGCGCAACTTACCCAACGCGCTGTGCAATTGGGCTGGTAAGCGGCACAAGGTTTAGGGGAGCAGGGGGATAAATCAAACCGCGTCAGTGTGGTGAGCTGACGCGGTTTTGGTTTTAAGCTAAGCCTAAAAGATTTCGTTTATCTTGGAATTGTCTATCGCCGCACGCTCGGCAAATATAGCCGCTGGAGCGTGGCACTGCCGCCCGCTTTCCAATAGTTCAGCAATTCCAGTAAGGCTTGCGGCGGATTGGTAGGCGCGGTTTGCCCGGCTTGATCTAGCGTGCTTAGGCCGTGGCAGTTGGCGCACGTACGGATTTCTCCCGGCTGGAAGGTGAGCCACACACGCTCCCGCACAAGGCCTGTGCCGCCCGCATCTGTCAGTTGCCACGTCAGCGCCCGCCGCGCCGGCACAAACGCCGCCAAAGAGCCATCACTGGCCACCTTCACACTGCCCACCGGCCCGCCAGAGAGCGGATTGGAATCAACCGCCGCAAACTCATGCAAGGGCTGGGCCAACACCCGCCGGCCGGGCCGGGGCACGGTGCCACAACAGCCCGTCCAGCCGCGCAGTTGATCGGCCTGAAAAAATTGCATGAAGGCCACATCATAAATTTTGCCGCCGGCCCCCACCGTTTGCGTGCCACCGTTCACCACGCGCAAGTTGAAAGGTTGTTGCTTATCCAAATCATCACGCCGCGTCACATTGCGGCTTATCACCAAGGCCAAATTATTCGTTTGCAGGTAAGTCACTATCTCATTCACTGTTACGCCCGCCTGCGTAAACATTTGTTGCTCTGGTGCGCCTAGGCCGGGCGTGGGTGCGTTGGGGATGGGCCGCGCCCGCACTTCCACCGGATTCAGCTCCCACAGCGTGCCAGAAAAGTTGATGAGATTATCCGGGCTCCAGAAACTGAGCGTCTTGGTAATGCCGTTGGTCAGCGGCTGGCCCGCCGCCCAGTAACCGTTGCCGCCCAGCGTTAGCGCCTTCAGCCGGAAGTTGTAGGTAGAGCCAGTGAGTGTGTTACCAGTCTCTTCACCTTGAGTGCTGGTGTGTACCGCCACCAGCGTTCCATCTGAAAGCGGCAACGGCTCGCGGTAGCGGCCCGTGTGGTTGGCCGTAATGGTTGTGCCATAGGTATCGGGGTGCGTCACATAAATCATCGCAATGTGGTCTGCATCACGCGTGATGGGCGCTGTGAAACTGATAACTTTGCCGGAGGCATGCGTGCCAAACTCTGGCGTATCAATGCCAAAATACAAGCCGGGCGTCAGCGGGCTTTCCTTCATTTGGAATAAGCCGGTGTAAAGCGGATTGGGGTTGTATAAATCTCCGTACTGCCGGTAAAACTCCACCACGTTGCTATCGCCCGTGATGCTCCTTTCAATGTAAAAGCCCAACTCGTGCCGCCCCAAGTGGTTGAGAATTTCACCCTCCGTGCCATCCTCAGTAATTTGCCACGGCAAAAAGTGATTGAAGTTATGGCCCACTAAGTTTGTGCCGGCTAATAAATCCGTGCGGCAGGCGCGCGGCTCAGGGAACACTTCTACCCGTGTGTTGAGTTTAGTGGCATTGGCCGTTTCACTTGAATAGTTGAAAGTCCCATACTCCGCGTTGCCGCAATCCGTGGAGTTGGGTGCATCGGCCTCGGCGTCAGCGTCGGCTTGTTGGTCTCTCTGCAAATGGTCCCACTGTGTAAACACCACGCGGCCAAAAGAATCAATAATGGGCGTGAAGTTGCCAGATGGCGCATGGTTAAGCAATTTCAAATCGCCGTTACTTGGGTCTAGGCTCCACAGGCCGGTATTGGTGGGCGCTAACTCATACTCATCTAATTGCGGGTATAAGTGCGCGGCGCCGTTGCGCGGCCTATCACTGGTGAAAATGATGCGGCCATCCGTGCCGTAGATTGGGCTAACGTTGTTGAAGTTGAGGGGCTGGTTAGGCACTTTGGTAATCACCGGCGTATCGTTCAATCCTAAGCCTGTAATTTCATACAACTGCCAGTAATACGTTTGCACCTGATACTGTTGCGTGGGCGCGCCTTGCACCATGCTGAACACGGCTTTGGTGCCATCCCAATACACAGCGGGGTCTCGCACCGCAATGGCCGCATTGCCGCTGAGAAACCCACTGCCGCCGTAGCCCGCCGCCTGCGTGAGATTCTTCAGTTGTCCATCTGGATACCGTATCCACAAATCACCACCGCGCCCAGCAGAGTCTAAATTGCCACGGTGGTTGCCAAACGTGGAGCCAATGGTGGTGAAATCTGGCGCGATGGGTAATTGCGTGACGAACAGGATGGGATAGGGCGTGGTTGGCCCAGCGGCGGAAGCGGGCCGAAGCGGCACACTAAATGCGTTGAGCAAAAGGCCCAACACCAGCGTTCCGGCTAGCAATTTCCTAAAGATTGAGTGCGGCATAACATGGCTCCTTGCTAAAGAGAGCCGTAGCCTACCATGCAATTGCAATTAGCGCGTTTACTTAATCAAGACGCGCCGTAGTAAGGATTGCATTGTTAACCCTTGAACAAGACTTATTTTGTCTCGGCTCTTAGCCAGCGCCGATTGGCGTGACGGAGGGATATATCTTTTTCATGCAAAATCAAGAAACAGAGCCAGCCTTTTGATAAATTCAAGGCTGGCTCTGAGTGAAGTAGCAGTCTCCGCACGCCGCGAATTAATTCGCTAATGTCTGGCCTTCTAAGCCCTCATCTGCCCCAAACTGCGCAAAGCGTCTGGGTCTATGATAATGATTTGCCCGTCATCCATGGCGATGACGCCTTGGCGGCGGAACTGGCTTACGGCTTTGTTCACGCTCTCGCGCGTGGTGCCCAGCAGGCTGGCCAGTTGCGTTTGCGTGAGCGGCATTTCCAAGCGCACGCCGCGCGGTTCTGGCACGCCGTGTTGTTGCGCCAGCTCCAGCAGTTTGCGCGCCAAACGTGTGGGCACGCTGGTGAGGGTGAGATTATCCAATTGGCGTGTGCTAAAGCGGATGCGCACACTAAGCGCCTTCATGAAGTTGATGCCTAATTGCGGTGAGCGGCGCAGGTGTTCGCGGAAGCGCTCGCGGCTCAACCGCAGAACCGTGGTTGGCTCCATGGCCGCCGCACTGGCTGAGCGCGGCAATTCATCAATCACAGACATTTCTCCAAACAAATCACCTGTGCCGCACACATTTACTGAAAGCTCTTGCCCGTCTTCGCTCTGCACAAAGATGCGCACTTTGCCGTTCTCTACCAAGTACAGTGTGTGCCCCGGGTCTCCTTGGTAAAATATCACTGCCTCTGCGCCAAACTCCAGCCGCGTAAAATCCTTCGCCAGTGCGTTCAGCTCG
>JAEURM010000112.1 GCA_016789245.1 Anaerolineales bacterium | reverse complement strand
GGGGCGTAGCTTGCGCGCTGAGATGCGGAATGGGCGTAGGCTGGCTAGTAGCCGGTTTGCTTTGAACACCGGCGGCGGTGGGGCTATTTTTCGCTGGGCCACACGCCGCGGCAGTGGCGGCCACTGCCATCAACGCGCCCACTTTCAATACTTCCCGCCGCGTTGAGTTTTTACAATTTGAGCCGCAGTGCGCACAACCAGTTGTTTTTGCCTCAGACATACATAACCTCCAAAACGGAAAACTACGTTCCTGAGGCTGACTCTATGCGGTTGGCGGATGAGCGGCTTGGCGCGGAGGGGGCGCTAGGGGGGCGGTGTGGGGTGACCTAGTACCGGCTCAAGCTTGATTTCCCGATTTTCAGGCTTAAACTCAGAAGTAGTGGGGGCACTCTAGCAGCACTGCCTCCACTTAAAACGCTCGGCAATTCTTTAGCTAGTTGGGCAACTTGAACAGATTTGTTGACTCATAGCCTGAGTGTGTTGCTATATCAGATGGTTTTTCCTGTTCTCAACTTTGCAGGAGAAAATCTATGTTACTCCTCAAACTCTCAACCAATGGTTTCTTTTCATCCCCCGCTTCACGCTCTGGGCGTTGGTGTTTAACTTTGTGCTTGACGCTGGCAACGCTACAAACCGCTCCGGCGTCTTTGCAAGCCGCGCCGCTCAGGCAACCAGAAACACCGCCAGCGGCTACTGCTGGCTGGAGCGCTGTAGAAGCCGCATCCATCCTCCAAGCCGTGCGGGCCATTGGCATCAGCGGAAGTGAAGTGTACGCGGGAGGTGATTTTACCAATGCCGGTGGGGAAGAATATGCCGATTACTTAGCCCGTTGGGATGGTGCGGCGTGGCATTCAGTAGGGATTCATCCTAACTATGAATCAGCCACTCTGAATGGGCCGGTTTACGCCATCGCCATCAGCGGTACCAATGTGTATGTGGGCGGTGCTTTTACGGGCGCGGGTGGCGAAAATTATGCCGATTACGTGGCGCGGTGGGATGGTACAGAGTGGCACGCATTGGGAATTGGAAATCTGAATCAGCCCGTTTACGCCTTGGCGGTGAGCGGGAACAGCGTGTATGTGGGCGGTGATTTTACTAATGCCGGTGATGTGCCCAATGCCGATTACGTGGCCCGCTGGGATGGCGCGGCGTGGCACGCGCTGGGTGCCGGCCTCAACAGTAACGTGCGTGCTTTGGCCGTGAGCGGCAACAATGTGTACGCAGGCGGCTGGTTTACCAACGCGGGCGGAAATGCCAACGCGGACAAAATTGCGCGTTGGGATGGTGCGGCGTGGCAAGCGTTGGGCAGTGGCTTGAACAACAGCGTTAAGGCTTTAGCGGTGAGCGGCGGCTCAGTGTACGCGGGTGGCACTTTTACAGATGCCGATGGGCAAGCCAACGCCGATTACGTGGCGCGATGGGATGGCGCGGCGTGGCAGGCTTTAGGCCCAACGGCGCTAAACAGTTGGGTGGTAGCTTTAGCCACCAGCGGCAGTGAAATTTATGCGGGTGGCGATTTTACGGATGCCGGTGGAAACGCTAACGCCGATAAATTGGCCCGGTGGGATGGTACGGCGTGGCAAGCGGTTGGCTCTACACCTCTGAACGATGTGGTGAACGCCGTTGCAGTGAACGGGAGTGATGTGTATGTGGGCGGCGGGTTCACCCATGCGGGCAGTGTAGGAAGCGCCAGCCGCATGGCCCGCTGGGATGGCGCGGCGTGGCACGCCATGGGCATTGGGCAGTTGCCATGCCCTGTTCAAGCCATTGCCCCGCGTGGCAGTGACTTGTTTGTGGGCGGCTACTATGAGGATTATTGCCACGCTTACCTCGCGCACTGGCATCAGGCTGTGTGGCAACCTCTACCGAAACCGTGGTTTTGGGATTCTCTGGTTGATTTCGGAGCGGTAGATGCAATGGCGGCCACGCCCAATGACTTATATATGGGCGGCGGTTTTGAATCACCTGTGCCGCCCAGTGATGATTGGCCGTTTCGTTACCTTGCCCGTTGGGATGGTGCGGCGTGGCATCGCGTAGGCCCCACAGATTTAAATAGCCCGGTGACGGCCCTTACTGCCAACGGAAACACAGTGTATGTGGGTGGCTGGTTTACGGATGCGGGCGGAAACCCGAACGCCGATGGCATTGCCCATTGGGATGGAACAGCTTGGCAAGCGTTAGGCACTGGTCTGAATAGTGCCGCTCAAGCCATTGTTTTGAGTGGCACGCAGGTGTACGCCGGAGGCTTCTTTCAAGATGCTGGTGGAAACCCAAACGCGGATGGCATCGCATACTGGGATGGTTCGGTTTGGCACGCTTTAGGTGCGCCCGCGCTGAACAAGAACGTTAGCGCCATTGCCATTGGCGGCAACAGCATTTATATGGGCGGCGGTTTTACAGATGTGGCGGGTAACCCGAAAGCGGATTTTATTGCCCATTGGGATGGTGCGGCATGGCATTCACTTGGCGCAACGCCGCTCAATGGCTGGGTAAACGCTATTGCCGTTATGGGCGATGATGTGTATGTGGGTGGTGATTTCACTAATGCCGGTGGAAACCCCAACGCTGATTACATAGCACGGTGGGATGGCAATGCGTGGCAAGCGTTAGGCGATGTGCCGCTCAACCACAGAGTCCTTGAGCTTGTCATCAACGAAGGCTATTTGTATGTGGGTGGTGTATTTTGGCGAGCGGCGGGTATTAAGGAAGCCAACTTTATTGCTCGCTACGGGTTGGTGGATTTTAGAGTCTATCTACCGATTGTTGAGCGTTAATCTTACGGCAAGTTGTTAGCCACTTTAAAGTAGTTTTTGCATTTCCACACATTCCATCTCCATGCCGTTGCTGAGGGTTTGCGTGGTGGCTTTTAGGGAGATGAAGCCAGCGCGGCGGTAAAACTCCACGGCGTTGTGGGAAGCGTTGAGCGTAGCAGTGTGAACGCCAGCTTGCAGAAGTTGCTTTTCAATGAAAGCCAGCAAAGCCTTGCCCACGCCGCGCTCAGCAAAGTTGGGTGCAATGTACAGTGCCCGGATGAAGCCCGTTTCCGGCGCATAAATGGCAAAGCCGCCGATGGTTTGCTCAATCTCAGCCACCAGCACGGTGTTGGCCGATGAGTTAATCATGCCGTGCATCCACTCATAGCGGCTGGCGCTGGGCGTGGGTGACCAAGCTTCCAACAGTGTGGGCGGGTAAAACTCTATGGGAATGTTGTGAACGGCGGCGAAATGGATATGGATAAGGGCTTCGGCATCTGCGGGGCGGGCTGGGCGAATGCTAAACGGATGAAGCTTCATCCCTCAATCATACGCCAAACTTTCGCGGATGCTGACTTGGGTGGCGCGGCGAGCGGGGAGCCAACTGGCGAACAAGGCCAACGTGAGGACGAGCGCCAACCACAGCCCGGGCGCTTCAGGCGAGTAGTAATAGCGACCGGGAAAATCTACCACCACAAATAACATGGCAGTGAAGGCGGGTGCGGCCAACAGATTGATGAGCGTACCGAGCGCCCAACTGACCAGCGCCAATAACATTCCCTCCCCAATAAAAATCAAGCCAATATCAAAGGATGAAGCACCGACGGCCCGCATCACGCCAATTTCGCGGCGGCGCTCTAACACGTTGATGGAGAGCAAGCCGCTCAGCGCAATGCCGCCCACTGCGGCAATCAGGGCCGTCATCACTAACAGCAACGTGGTAATAATGCCAAAGCTGGCGGCGGCCTCCCGTTCAATGCGGATAAATACTTCAGTCAGGGCCACCGTCATCCCCCGCCCGTTGAAGTAATCGCGCAGGGCGTGCTCCAGCGCTTCATGCTCAGCCATGGTGGCACCGTTTACGCGCACGTGCAAAACTTGGCCCCAGCCCGGGCGGCCTAACTCGGCGGCTAACGTTTCTGAAAGTAGATACGCCGTTTTGGTTCCATAGCCAATCGGCCCAGCATCAAACATCAGGCCCACAATTTGCCACGCATTTTCGCGCTCTGGCCCTAAATCTAAAATTAGCCAATCACCCACCGCCAAGCCGTTTTGCTGAGCAAAGGCTTCATTGAGTAATAACTCCCGCGCACCCACTTGCAAATCCTGCCCAGCGGTGATGAGGGGCCGCGCAAATTGCGTAGTGAGGGGATAGGCGCTAATTAGAATCGTTTGCGCGTGCGTTTCGTCCGGCGGGTGTACGGCCACCGCGCTTTGGAGCCACAGCTCAGCATGGCTGATGTTCGGAAAATCATCCGTCAGCGTGATGACTTTTTCGGCCCGCTGATACTCCGCAAACGTCACCGCCACATCGGAGCCCACAATATCAAACACTTCGGCCAGTGATTTTTCAAATGAGCCTTGCGTGCTGAGGACGATGCTAAACAACGCGCCGGCCGTAATCATGATGAGTTCTGTGAGTGCGGCGCGGCTGGTGTGCCGAAAGGTATTGCGCAAAGCCAAGGCGAGTGAGCGCGGCAGGCCGCTCATTGCCCCTAGCCAACGGTCAATCCAGCGGCGGCCATAGCTCGCGGTATCCAAGCCGCGCGCAAAAATGGCCTCCCGCACGGAAATGGCCGCGCCGCGCCCAATGGGCCAGAGCGCGGCCCCAAACGGCATAAGCACGCCCGCCACCAACTGCGCGGCCAACGCCAACGGCACCAGTTGAAATTCTCCAGTCGGCACGTTGAGCAGACCTAAAATCCAATCGGCCATAGCGTTGCCGCCCCACATCCCCAACGGTAAAGCCATTAGTAAACTCACCACGGAATACACCGCCACGCCAAATAAATAAAGCCGAGTGATTTGGCTCGGCACGCCGCCAATGGCCTTCATCACGCCAATCTGTTGAATTTGCTGGCTGAGGATGGCGTTGAGGGTGTTGATGACTAGCACGGCGCTTAGGCCTAGCGAGGCCACGGCCATAAGCGTGAGAATGGCGCTCACACCATCCACAATATCGTGAAAGGCGTGGCGCATTGGGTCACGCGTTTGCGTCACCGCCACTGTTACGCCGATGTTCTTTAAACGGTCTTCCACGCGCTCGGCCACACTTTCGGCGCGGGCCGCCTCATACTCGCCCGTCATCTGTAGTTTTAGCTCGTTGTACGCCGGTGGCCCGCCTAGCTTCGTCAACAATGAGCGCGAAACATAGAACGCGGCGCGTTCAGCCAATGGCGGCGGCAGAGCGCCTGCATCCCGCACAAGGCCACCCACCCGCACCGGCTTGGCGCGCTCATTCACTTCAAAATAGATTGAGCCCCCCAGCGCGGGCAAGCCGTACGGTGCTTGTTGGCTGGCTTCCACCGCCACCGCATTGCCCGTGGGCCACGCGCCAGTTTGCAATTGCAACAGTTCAAAAGTTTGGGCTTCAAAATCACGCGCGTACACATCCGCCTGTTGCCACTCGGCCTCCAGCGTGGGCTTCCAGCGCAGAATGATGTGGCTAATGCCAGTTGCGCCCGCCACCTCCGGCATCTGCGCGAGTGCGCGCACCGTTTCATCCTCCACCACGCCCGCCAAAGTCAAATCAATGCTGGCAGATTGCGCCGCGCGTTGCGAGCGTTCAATGGCAGTGTTGAGTTTGGTGGTGGTGGTGATGATGAGGCCAACGGCGGCCACCCCCACCGCAATGTTGAGAATCACCAGCACAGTGCGGGCGCGGCTGTGCCACAAATCGCGCCAAATTTTGCGGAGGCCAACATTCATTGTAGGTGTAGAACTCGGAGATGCGCGCGATGAGCGCGGAAATTATCTGGGCCGCAAAACACGCGCCTCCGAGTTCTTTCTATTTACGGTATCACCAACCTCTGCCCACGAAATACAATGGTGCTGGTGAGGCCGTTGGCCTGCATGAGGGCGCGGATGGTGGTGTTGTAACGCAGAGCAATCCGAAAAAGATTTTCGCCCTCGGCTACTGTGTGAACGGTTGACCCAGAAGCCGCTGGCGTGGCGGTGAGGCTGAAGGCCGTGGGCACGATGAGGGTGGGCGTGCGTGTGCGCGTGGCTATGTTGGTTGGGCGCGGCGTGGCCGAGGGTGCGGCGCGGCGGGTGGAACTGGCGCTCACATTTGGCTCGGCGGCGGGTTTTTCGGGCTTAGCTTCAATAAAGGCCGTCATGCCCCAGCTCACAACGGCGTTGGCCTCTGACGGCAGTTCAATAGTAGCCACATAGGTGACGGAGCCTTGATAGTTTGAGGCGTTGAGGGCCAGCGTCTTGAGTGTGCCCTCAAACTCCGCATTGCCTAACGCGGGCACACGCACGCTTATAATTTGGCCCAGCCGCAATTGCGTAGCATCTTCTTCCTGCAAATCTAGCGTCTCCACTTGCCAGTGCGTGGTATCGGCCAGCGTCAGCACCGGCTGGCCGGGCGCGGCCACCTCGCCCACCTCAGAATGGACGGCCATCACCGTTCCCGCAAACGGGGCCAGCAAACGCTGTTCCGCCAACG
>JAEURM010000111.1 GCA_016789245.1 Anaerolineales bacterium | reverse complement strand
GCCGGAGCCAACCGTAGCCCAGCGCATAGTCCGAGCTAAACGCACATTAGCCGAAGCGCACGTTCCGTTTGAAATGCCGCACCGAGCCGACCGTGCTGAGCGGCTAACCCCGGTGTTGGAAGTAATTTATCTCATTTTCAATGAAGGTTACTCGGCCACAGCCGGTGATGATTGGGTGCGGCCCGCTTTGTGTGAAGAAGCTTTGCGGCTGGGCCGTATTTTGGCTGAGCTAACACCACAAGATTCTGAAGTCCATGGTTTGGTGGCGCTTATGGAGATTCAGGCTTCGCGCCTGCGGGCACGGATTGGCCCTACTGGTGAGCCGATTCTATTGCTGGACCAAAACCGCGCCCGCTGGGACCAGCTGTTGATTCGGCGCGGCTTAACCGCTCTGGAGCGGGCTGAAAAGCTTGGCCCACTCGGCCCATATGGCCTGCAAGCCGCCATTGCCGCCTGCCACGCCCGCGCCCGCACCGCCGCCGAAACAGATTGGGTGCGCATCGCCGCTTTGTATGATGCTTTGGCGCAACTTCTGCCCTCGCCAGTGGTGGAATTGAATCGCGCCGTAGCCGTGACCATGGCGTATGGCCCAGCGGCTGGGTTGGAGATAGTGGACGCGTTGCTGGATGAGCCAGCATTGCAACGCTATCACTTTTTGCCCAGCGTGCGCGGAGATTTGCTGGCCAAGTTGGGCCGCACAGAAGAAGCCCGCGCCGAGTTTGAGCGGGCGGCCTCCCTCACCCGCAACACCCGTGAGCGCGAACTGCTATTAGAGCGGGCACGCGCCTAACCATCGCCGCACAAAGAAACGCCAAGTTTTCGATGATTTGGTGAAGTTCGCTCAATCAATCCAAATGCACTAAGCCACGCCGCAAAGCTTCGGTTACGGCTTGCGTGCGGTCACTCACGCCCAGTTTGCCCAGCAGGCTGTTTACATGCACCTTCACCGTGCCTTCACTGATATTCAAAGAAGCGCCAATTTCCTTGTTGCTCTGCCCGGCCACAATCAGTTGCAAAACTTGCCGCTCGCGCTCAGTCAGCGCTTCCGTGGTGAGCCGCTCGGCCAATTTGGCGGCCACCTCCGGCGGAATATGCTTGCGGCCCGCGTGTACGGTGCGGATAGCGTCTAATAAATCTTCACGCGGCGTGTCTTTCAGCAGGTAGCCTTGCGCGCCCGCTTGCAGAGCGCGGAAAATATCTTCATCACCATCGTACGTGGTGAGCACAATCACTCGCGCTTCTGGCCACTCCGCGCGGATAGCGCGAATGGCCTCCACACCGCCCATCTGCGGCATGCGTAAATCCATCAGCAGAATATCTGGCTTGTGCTTCAGCGCCAATTCTACGGCCTGTACGCCGTTGCTGGCCTCCGCCACCACCTGCATTTCCGCGCGGCGAGAGAGCATGGCGGCCAAACCTTCACGCACCACGGCGTGGTCATCGGAGATAAGGATAGTGGGCATGTGAAACGAATTACGAATTGCGTGTTGCGTATTCTGTACGCACTACGCACTACGCACTACGGGAATAATACACCTCACCGTTGTGCCTCGGCCAACGGCGCTCATAATTTCCAGCGTGCCGTTGTGCCGCGCGGCGCGCTCACGCAGGCCAATTAGGCCCAAGCCACCACCCGCCGAAGGCTTCACGTTTTCAGCCTCAAACCCTCGGCCATCATCCGCAATTTCTAGCGTGAGCGTTGTGGCCGTGGCCTGCACGGAAAGATTCAGCATGCGCGCACTGGCATGTTTGAGAACGTTGGTAACGGCTTCTTGCGCCACGCGGAGTAAATCCGCCTCAGCCTCCGGGGAGAGTGCGGGAAATTGTTCTGGCAGATGGAATGTGACGGCCAGCGGTGTACCTTCCGTGAGCGCCAGCGTGGAATCTCGCAGAGCGGCGGCCAGCGGGCGATGCTCTAAAAGTTGCGGGCGCAAGGCATACACTGAACGCCGCGCCTCACCGAGGCTCTCACGGGCCAGCGTGCGTGCGCGGGCCAAATGGCGGGCGGCCTCCGCCGGGTTAGCGTTTAACACATCCTCCGCCGCCTCCAACTGCACCACAATGCCCGTAAAGCCTTGCGCCAAAGTATCATGCATCTCACGTGCCATGCGGTTGCGCTCCGCCACAATGGCCGCGTGTTGCGTTTGTTCCGCTAGCCGCGCCATTTGCATGGCCAGCGTTACTTGTTGCATCAACGCCTGCGCCAAATCAATCTCATCGCGTGCAAAGCCGCGCCGCTCCGTGCGGTTCACGGTAAAAAAGCCCACCACACTTTCATTCAGCACCAGCGGCAAATACAGCACACTGCGGATGTTTTGCGTTAACAACAGCGCGCGATTTGGCAGACGCGCATCATTGGCTACATCATCAATCACCAACGGTTCGCGCGTGCGCGCGAGCGTTTGCCACACCGCTGATTCCGCCGCGCGGCTGGGCGGCGGCGCAGAGCGCACGGCTTTCGGCTCCAGCACTTGGCCGTTTAGGCTGGTGAGCCGCAGGGCAATCAAATCTGTTTCGGCCTCATGCAAAAAAACACTGGCGGCTGGCGTGCCCAATTGCTCGGCAATGGCGGCCAGCGCGTGGCGCAAAAACGCCTCCGCCGAAGAATCTGCCGCCAGCGCGTTCACCGTGCGCGTGAGTGTGGCCGTTTGGCTTTTGGCGGCGTTTAGCGCATTTTCTAGCGTGCGGGCAAACAGCCAACTGAGCCATGTGCCAGCCGCATACAGGCTCCACCAAAACAGCACCAAGCCCACACTCTGCGCGGGCGTGCCCACAGCGTACACCGTTTGCCAGCGGCCCGTTTGTTCCCCAATGGCAAACAATGCGGTGAGCGTGGCAATGGCCGCCAACGCGCCAAAAAAACCATTGGAGCCAAGCACTAGGCCGCTGATGAGAATGCCCAACAAGTACAGCGCGTTGGCCGGGCTACTCATGCCGTAATACTGCGCGTTGAAGGCCACCGGAATAAAAATGATGGCCATGAGCAGGCTGGCCGCCCACACCACCGCGCCCCGCCGCCGCAGAACTTCGGCCACGCCGCTTAGCAGTACAACGCCCAGCGCATCCAACGGAAAAAAACGATTGAACGGCACGCGGCAGATCACGCCCACCAGTAAGTACACACTGCCGCTCAACGCTATTAGCACCAACACTGCTTGCAGAAGCCGGGCATTAATTTCCGGCAAATTGGGCGCGGCCAGTTGGGGTTGCCGCCAATAGGTAATGAGAATCATCAGCGTGCTTCCAATCACCACGCCGCCGGCCAAGCCCACCACCCAATCAAAACCGGTTTGGCGGCTGAGAATAAAACCCAGCAGGCCGCCCGCGCCGGTGGCCAACAACCACTGGCTGATAAATTTCCAAGAGTAAGGGGAAGGGGTGGGGTGCATCAGATTGATTTTACTCGGCGTGAGTATTGGCAGAACCACCCTTGGGTTGAAAGCCAACTATATCGTTGGTTATACGTCCAGCGGCTCATCCCGCTCTTTCACTACCAGCCCCAGCAAGCCCGCCATCTGCACCGCTTGCGCCGGTTCAATGATTACGCCTTGCAGTTCACGCGGGCCAACAATTAAGTTGTTGATGAGGGAGCCGCGCAAATCCGCGCCGTTCAGCTTCGCACCGCGAAAATCAACCTGCGTTAAGTCACAATCAACCAACATCGCGCCCGATAAATCTACGCCTTCAAAAGACGCGTGAACCAAGCGGCAGTTTTCAAAGCGTGTGTTCTTAAAGGCCGTCATCGCAAATACCGCGCCTTCATAGTTGCCTTCATGAAATAACACATCTTCCACGCGCGCTTCCATCAGTTGTGTGCCTAACCATCGGCAACCACGCACCTCGGTGCGGCGCAAGAGGGCCTTTTCCAAGTTCACGCCCGAAAAATCACACGCCTCCAGCCGCACATCTGTAAAGCGGGCGTGCGGCAAGCGTGATTGGCTGAACGCCACCCGCCGCAAGCTGGCTTTCTCCCACACCACATGCGAAGCAGTTTGTTGAATAAACTGCGCGTTGTTCCACGCTACAGCGGCGTATTCACCCTGCGTTTCTAGCGTGGCGGGCAAGTCACTGCTTAAATTCTTGGGCAAGCGCGGCGCTTGTAAAGAGGGTTTGGTAGAAGATTTCATGCCAACTTTTATATTGCCGCGTTCGGGTCTGGGCGTTGAGCACGCGCTTCTTGTAAGCGTTGGCTCAAGGCTTGCAGGTCTGCCTCAGAGAGTGCGGCTTGCAAGCCTTCAAAAATTACCCGCTCTTCAAAACGGATATGGTCATGCAGATGTTGCGCAAACTCGGCAATGGCCTCCAAATCCAAATTTTCATCTCGCAAACGCTCCACCCGCGCCCGCAACCAACTGTGGTCACGCAAAATCTGGCGCGCAAAGGTGGCCAAATCCACTGTAGCCTGCTCACAAGCCGGTATCACCACACTCTCTTCTTCAATAAAGTGGCTGGCGCCTGTTGCCTCCCAAAAATCCAGCAAACGCGAGATTTCTACAATCAACGGTTGAGCGTGCCGGTTGCCATCTAACGCCCAGCGCAAGCCACGGGCATGCAATAAAAACTGCTGATGGTCGCGCGAAAGGTCTTGTAAAGCCGGATGCCGCTTCATCAACTTAACCCATACACCGGAATCAGCGCGCCGTGAATGGCCCGCGCCTGTTCAGAAGCTAAAAACACAATCACACTCGCCAAATCTTCCGGCGTCACCCACCTGGCCGCATCAGCCGTGGGCATGGCCGCGCGGTTCTGGGGCGTATCTATGATGCTGGGCAGAACGGCGTTGACGTTGATGTTTTTCTCGCGCAATTCTGCTGAAAGTGATTCTGTGAGCCGAAGCACAGCGGCTTTGCTAGCGCCGTACGCCGCGCTATTTTTGCCACCCGCCAGTCCGGCGCGCGCGCTCACGTTCACAATTTTGCCGCCACCGTTTTCCAACATTAGCGGCACCACGGCGCGGCAGGTGAGGAAGGCCGCCTTGGCATTGATGTTGTGCATGAAATCCCAATCCGCTTCCTCCATTTCATGCACCGGTTTGCCAGCTTTGAATGCACCGGCAACATTGATGAGGCCATCCGCCCGGCCCCACCGCGCGCGCACGGCTTCCACCCACGCCGTCACGCTGGCCGCGTCGGTAATATCCACTGGCGTGATGAGCACTTGCTCGGTGCTCAGTCCGGCTTCACGTGCAACAGTTTCCATGCGCTCTGGGTGCCGTTCGGCCAATGCCAGCCGTGCGCCGGTGAGGGCAAACGCCCGCACCACCGCCGCGCCCAAATTGCCAGCCGCGCCGGTGATGAGGATGACGGGAGACTCAATCATAGTAAATTCTCCATTTATTCCGTAAAACGTAAACGTAGCCACTTACCCATCACGGTTTACGTTTCACGCGTTGATTATACCCACGCTACAATTTCACCCATGTTATTAACCCAAGCCCGCTTTGAACAACTGGTATTTGAAACTGCCGAAGAGGCGCTGAACCGCTTGCCAATGGATTTGCGTTTGGCGGCGGGGCGTGTGGTGCTGAGTGTGGAAGCGGAGCCACCGGACGGTGAGCCGGATTTGCTCGGCTTGTTTGAAGGTGTGCCGCTCACGGAACGCGGGCCGGATGACGTTTTCCTTGAGCCGGACCGCATCACACTGTTTTCCCACCCGTTGTTGGAAATGTGCGCGGATGAAGCCGAATTGCGCACCGAAATCCGCATCACACTCATCCATGAATATGCCCACTTTTTTGGGATGGAGGAGGACGAATTGACTAGGCGCGGCTGGGGGTGAGGGCGAGCATACAGAGCACAGAGCATAGAAAACAAAGAGTAGGCGAAAGTAGTAAGACCTAAGCCCTATGGCATAATCTAGGCGCTTGCAGAGAATCACTCTCTGTGATTTGTAATCTGTTTTCTGTACTTTGCTGAGGAGGCACTACTGTGAAGAAAATTTGTGTGGTCGGCGTGGGGTACGTGGGGTTGGTCACCGGAACCTGTTTCGCCGATTTAGGCAACACCGTGATTGCGCTAGACGTGAACGCGGAGCGCATTGAGAATCTCAAAAAAGGCATCCTGCCGATTTATGAGCCGGGCTTGGAAGAAATGGTGAAGCGCAACGTAACCGCCGGGCGCTTAGATTTCACCACCTCTTATACGGATGCACTGGAAAACGCAGACTTTGCCTTTATTGCAGTGGGCACGCCGGAGGGCGTGGATGGCGAAGCGGACTTGAAATACGTGCGTTCAGCGGCAGAAGCGATTGCTGAGAACATGTCCAAGCCCATCATTATCGTGAACAAATCTACTGTGCCGGTGGGCACAGGTGACTGGGTGGCCGATATTGTGCGCGCCAAGCAACCCAAGCCTATTCCGTTTAGCGTGGTGTCTTGCCCGGAATTTTTGGCAGAAGGCTCCGCGCTGGCCGATTTCACCAACCCGGCCCGCATCGTGCTTGGCTCCACTGACCGGGAAGCGGCGAACCACGTGGCCGATTTGCACCTCT
>JAEURM010000110.1 GCA_016789245.1 Anaerolineales bacterium | reverse complement strand
GTGTGGGCCAACGGCTGAAATTCACTATGACTGGCGGCCCGAGCTGGGCGTGCCGAACGAAGCCGAGTTGAAGATTCAGCTGGATGACAACCCCGATAACCGGATGCTAGAAATTTGGAATCTGGTGTTTATGCAGTTCAACCAAACGCCGGATGGCAAGCGTGAGCCTCTGCCTAAGCCGGGCGTGGATACGGGTATGGGGTTGGAGCGCATCACGTCCATCGTGCAGGGCGTGGATAACAGTTACGATACCGATTTGTTTTCGCCCATCATGGCGCGGATTCAGCAACTCATGGGCCACACGGAAGAAGAGCGCAAGGCTGGCCTAACGGCGTACCGCGTGATTGCGGATCATGCGCGGGCGGCCACGTTCATGATTGGGGATGGCGTAATACCGGGCAACGTGGGCCGCAACTATGTGTGCCGCATGATTATCCGGCGGGCGGCACGCTTTGGTGGCAAACTGGGCTTTACAGAGCCGTTCTTAGCTAAAGTGGCGGAGACGGTGATTGAGCAGTACGGCACGCTCTACCCGGAAATTGAAAAGCACAAGGCGGCCATTGTGCGCACGCTGACGCAAGAAGAAGAGCGTTTTGCGCGCACGGTGGACGTGGGCGTTAACAATCTCGGCGGCTTGCTAGCCGAACTGGCCGAGCACGGCCACGATACCGTTTCTGGGCAGGAGGCCTTCAATCTCTATGCCACCTATGGTTTGCCGTTAGAAATTACGCGCGATATTGCGCAAGAACGCGGCTTGAAAGTGGATGAGGCTGGTTTTGTGAAGGCGCGCGAGGAACATGCCGAGGCCTCCCGCTCTGAAGTGGGGCCGCTGGGCGGTGAAGAAGTGGGCGTGTACCGCCCGATTGTTCACAACTTGCAAAGCGAAGGCCGCTTGGGCGCAGACGGCGTGGAGTATGACCCGTACAACGAAATTGCGGTGGAAGATAGCGTGTTGGCCATCATTAAAGATGGGCAAGCGATGAATAGTGTGAAGGCCGGGGATAAAGTGGAAGTGCTCTTGGGCCGCACGTGCTTTTACGTGGCCTCCGGCGGGCAAGTAACGGATAACGGCCTGATTGCGCACTTTGAAGGTGAAGAGGTTGAACCAGTGTGGGAAATCCGCGTGGATGAAGTGCGGCGGCCAGCGGCCGGTGTAATTGTGCACGTGGGCGAAGTGGTGAGTGGCACGCCACGCGTGGGCGATAGCGCCGTGGCGGCGGTGAATCAAGAGCGGCGCTGGGACATTATGCGCAACCACACCGCCACGCATCTGCTCCACTCGGAATTGCGGTTTGTGTTGGGTGAGCATGTGCGCCAAGCCGGCTCACTGGTAGCGCCAGACCGTTTGCGCTTTGACTTTACACACACTGGCATGTTGACGAACGAGCAGATTGCGCAAGTGACGCGCTCTGTGAACGAAGCGATTTTGGCCAACTACGAAGTGCGGGTGGAATATATGCCGCGTGAGAAAGCCATCAACGCCGGTGCGATGGCGCTGTTTGGTGAGAAATATGGCGAAGTAGTGCGCACCATTCAAATTGGCGAGGAGCAACCCTTTAGCTTTGAGTTGTGCGGCGGCACGCACGTGCCCGAAACGGCCGATATTGGGCCGTTCCTCATCACCACCGAAGAAGCGGCGGCGGCTGGTATCCGGCGCATTGAAGCCGTAACTGGGCGTGGCGCCTTAGAGGCCATTGAAAAACGCACGGCCATTTTGGAAGCGGCGGCGGGTTATTTGAAGACCAGCCCCAACGAAGTAGACCGTAAAGTTTTGAGCATGATGGATGAGAACCAAACGGCGCACAAAGAAATTGCGCGCTTGCGCCGTGAACTGGCCCAACGGGATTTTGATGCGTTATTAGCCCAGATTGAAACCGTGAACGGCGTACCTCTGCTCACTGGGGTGCTAAGCAACGCGGATGGTGATACTCTGCGCGAGATGGCAGACCGTTTCCGCCAGAAGGTGCCCTCCGGCGTGGCGGTAATGGGCACGGCGAGCGGTGGCCGCCCCTCACTCCTTGCTTGCGTCACGGAAGATTTGACCAAACGCGGTTTGGATGCGGGCAAAATTGTGAAGGCCATTGCGCCCGTCATGGGCGGCAGTGGTGGCGGCAAGCCCACCCTTGCGCAAGCCGGTGGCAAAGATGCTGGCAAACTGGCCGAAGCATTGGCCATGGTGAAGAACGTAGTGAGCGAAGCCGTGAAATAACCGTTTTAGACCTGCGGGATCTTTGAGACCCGCAGGTCTAACTGTAAACGTATGACTCCCCCACACATCGGCCAAATTATTCAGAACGCGGTAACTTTCAACCCGTGTCGCTGGCGGGAGGCCGCCATGGCTTCTGACTCTTGGCTGGAAAGCGCTCAACGTTTATTCAATACGCTTCATGTGCGTCACATCAACTATGTATTGGTAAATGGGATTGCCATGCTTCAGTATGTGGAAGGCCGCAACACTGAAGATGTAGACTTAATCATGGCCGTAGCTTCGCTCAAGAAATTACCCGAACTGAATGTCTCCAATCTAGATCAGGACTTTGCGCGCGGGCAATTTGAAGCACTTCAGATTGATTTGCTGCTCACGCGCAATCGGCTGTTTGAGAAGGTACAGAAAAATTATTCGGCGAAGCAGAAGTTTTTTGAGCGCACCATCCAATGTGCTACGGTAGAAGGTTTGCTTTTGCTCAAGCTCTATGCCCTCCCGTCACTCTATCGGCAAGGTAACTTTGCCCGCGTTGGCTTATACGAAAATGATATTGCGACCTTACTCCAAGCCTATAACCCAAACTTACAACCACTTTTACGCGAATTAGAAACTCATCTAGAGCCAACTGATTTGGCCTCACTGGATGAAGTCCTGCGGGATATCCGCCAACGGATTGAGCGGTTTGGAAAAGCGGGTTAGCTACATCGTTATCAACTTCACATGCTCACTCAGCGTATTGCCCGCCTTGCGCTTCTTCTCCTCTGCGTTGGCTTATTAAGCCACTCCGGCGTAACGCCGCGTGTGGCCGCCCAAGGCGGCGGCTTTACCATCTATCTCCCGCTGATTACCCGCACAGGTTGCGCCCCAAACGCGCAAGAAACTGATATTGCCAATCGGATGAAGACGCACCCCCAGCAACAGCGCCCCACGCTGAACTGTGACCACATTTTGGAGAAGGTGGCCCGCGAGCGAGCGCAGGATATGGGTGTGCGGGCCTACTTTAACCACGTCAACCCAGATGGGTTGGGGCCAAACTACTTGGTGGAGCAAGCCGGTTACATTTTGCCCAATTGGTACAGTCAGGCACTGAATGCTAACAACATTGAATCCATTGCCGCTGGGTACGGAACCGCCGAGACGGCGTGGACGGGTTGGATGAACTCCAGCGGCCACGCCACACACCTGCTTGGCCTAAACTCATTTTGGGCTGAACAAATTGATTATGGGATTGGTTACGTGTATGTGCCGGGTAGCCCATACGGGCATTACTGGGTGGTAATTACGGCCAAGCGCGGCCCGTAACTTTTCTTGGCAACCATCCGGTGGATTACGCATTTTTGCACGGCCAGTGGCATATTATTTACAGCAACTTCCCCATGTGGCTTAAGGGTGATAAAACCGCGCCCTCGCTGAATTACCATCCAACTGATAAGCCCAATGTTTTGCTAGATGTGGTGCAATACACGGAAAACGGACGGCTGAAAACCATTGAAGGTTTTGATTACGCCGACGGCGCGAGTTTGCGTTTTGTGTGGCGTGGCAAGGGCTGGTTGCGCTTCTTGCACAGCCGCTGGAAAATTGAGCATGTGAGCGCCGCGCAAGATTGGCTAATTCTCAGTTTTGAGAAAACGCTGTTTACACCCGCCGGCCATGATATTGTGTGCCGCCACGCCAGCCCCACCCCTGCGCAATTGGATGAGATGGAGCGAAAGTTTGGGGAATTGGTTGAGGGGAAAGTAATTTGCAAAATAGCTTCCGCGCCAAATGTGCCCACATCGTTTCCAAATCCGCCAGTGGGGCACAAATAATTAATTGTTACAACACAAAATTTCATTTACACTTGCCCCGTCCGCTCAAACCCCACAACTGAAAGATTTTGTGCATGCCGCGTTTCATCTTGGATGAACAACCAATTGAATTTCAAACCGGCGAGAGCGTGCTGGTGGCCATGCTCCGTGCGGGGGAATACCCCACTGTGGGCGGCTGTTTGTGCTTGGCCGGTGATTGCCCACATTGTTTAGCCACCGTGGATGGCGTGAGTTACACGCGCACCTGCCAAGTGGCCGCACAGCCCGGCCAAATGGTTCAACGCCATCCGGCCAGTGGCGAGCCGCCTTTGCCCACCGCGCCCGCGCACAACGTTGAAGTGGCCGCCCAAAACTTTCACTGTGAGGCGGCGGTGATTGGCCAAGGCTCGGCGGGCCAAGCGGCGGCTGATGAAGCCCGCGCGGCTGGTAAAAGCGTCATCACCTTAGATTCAAAGCACGGCCAAGAAGTGATTGGCATTTACCTCGGCCCGCTGGTGGTGGCCCGCACGGCGGAGGGCATGTGGCACATTCACGCGCAAGAAGTGGTGGTGGCCACTGGCGCGGCAGAACTTGCGCCCGTAGCGCCGGGCAATGAACTGCGCGGCTTGCTCACCGCCCGCGCCGCCACACAACTCCATGCGGCTGGCGTGAACTTGGGCCGCGTGGTAGCCATTGGCCCGCCGCTGGAAAATGTTCCCGCAGAAATTGCGGAAGGCACATTGGTGCGCTTTGAAGGTGACGGAAAAATACAAGCCGTTATCACTCAAACAGCCGCTGGGGCTGAACGCCGCTACGAGTGCGATACCGTTTCCATCGGTTTGGGGCTGACGCCGCGCGATACTCTGCTCCGCATTGGCAATGGCTTGAACGTGCGCGCGGTAGGTGAAGCCGCGCCATCCCCCTCACTGCCACCGTGCCCCGCCGCCGGAACCGTGTGCCATTGCTCCCACGTGAGCGTGGTGGATTTAGAGGCGGCGTGGGAGCGCGGCTTCCGTGAAATGGAATTGATGAAACGCGCCACGCTGGCCGGAACCGGAACGTGCCAAGGCGCAACCTGCTTGCCTTACTTGCGCAGTTTCTTAGCGCAACGCGGCGGAACCGTGCAAGCGCCGTTCACGGCGCGGCCCGTTACGCGGCAACTCACGTTGGGTGAAGCCGCCGCCGGAGCGCACCACCGCGCCACGCCGCGCACCGCCTTGGATGAAGAACACCGCAAGCTGGGCGCGCGTATGGATAGAGTTGGCGGCTGGTGGCGGCCGTGGACGTATGGCAACTTTTTAGAAGAGTATTGGGCCGTGCGCGAGGCCGTTTCCATTGGCGATGTGAGTACGCTGGGCAAAATGCTTGTTTCTGGCCCTGATGCGCTGGAGTTGTTAGAACGGCTGTACCCCACGCAAGTTTCCACCATCAAGCCGGGCCGCTCACGTTACGTGCTTCTGCTCAATGAGCGCGGCTATGTTTTGGATGACGGCCTAATTAGCCGTGATAGTGAAACACGCTTTGCCCTCACCTTCACCAGCGGCGGCGCAAGCATGGCGGAGATGTGGGTTCGCGATTGGGCCGAGAGTTGGGGCTTGGATGTGCGCGTGCTCAATCAAACCATGTCCCTCGGGGCCATCAACGTTACTGGCCCGCTCACGCCTGAATTATTGCGGCGCGCCGGTTTGGCCCAGCCGCTTCAATACATGCAACACGTTCAAACAGAAATAGCGGAGGTGCCGTGCCGCGTGTATCGCCTAAGCTTTACCGGCGAAGTTGCTTATGAACTACATCACCCATCTGAGCACTCCGCGAAATTATGGCGCGCTTTGCTGGCCTTGGGTAAAGATTTGGGCATTAGGCCACACGGCATTGAAGCGCTGTTGAAATTGCGGCTGGAGAAGGGCCACATCATTGTGGGGCAAGATACGGATTTTGATTCCACGCCGCGCCGCGTGAACATGGAGTGGGCTATCAAAATGGCCAAGGAATATTTTGTAGGCCAGCAGGCCATCCTCCGCACCAACAAAATTCCGTTAGATAAACAACTGGTGGCGCTAGAAATAGCTGGCCCCGCGCCGCTGGAGGGCGAAGTGCTGTGGCATAACGGCGAATATGCCGGTTACGTCACGTCTAGTTTTCAATCGCCCGCGCTGAAAAAGGCGGTGATGTTGGCGTGGTTGAAATTGTTTAATGAGGCTCTGCCGGAAACCGTCACCGTGGCGGGCCGTCCGGCGCACCGCGTCAACGCGCCGTTTTATGATAAGGAAGGCCACCGTGCCCGCGCTTGAAACTTTTACCGCCACCCGCATTGTAGCCACACCCGCCGCGCTAGATGCCGCCGCGTGGCCCGTTAACTCCTTGCCGCTCCGCATCGCGCCAGATGAAGTGCTTCTGCTCAATACATCTGCATTAGTCACACTACCAGCCGATGAACATGCCATTATCCAGCCGGAAACTAGCTTTATGGGCGTGTGGCTTTCAACACCAGACGCGCTCAATTTTCTAGCGCGCACGTGTGCGTGGGAATTACCTGCCACGCGGCCCGCCTTTGCC
>JAEURM010000010.1 GCA_016789245.1 Anaerolineales bacterium | reverse complement strand
CGTACGGCGCTGACCAAGAAGTATATGTGACGCTCAGCACCGTAGATAACGCCGCTTCTGAAATTGATTTATTGCTCAAAGCGCAAGACCCTAGTTTTTACGGCGGCGGCGTGCTGGAAATTTTGTATGACCCCAATCAACAGGTGGTACAGGTGTGGACGTTTACCAACGCGCAAGGCTGGGTGCAACACGGCGCGAATATGCCGGCCACATTTGTGGACGGTGACCGGTTTGGGGCACGGGCCACGGCGGGTGGTTTGGTGCAAGTGTATAAAAACACTACCCTGCTGGGCAGTGCGGATATTACTACGTGGCCGTTTGCCACCTCTGGCGGTTATATTGGCTTGTGGATGTTGAATGCAGGCAATGCCGTGCTAGATGATTTTGGCGGCGGCAACGGTGGGGCTGGCGGTGGGAGCAGTGTGCAGGCGGCCACTTATGCTTATCAGCACGTGGTCATCAACGGGCAAAATCAAGGCTCTTCCGTTCAGGTGGGTGCCATTTATTCTGGCACGGCGTATCCGGCGCAATACAAGGGCGCGTTGTTTTATCAAGATTACAACAATGATTGGATTAAGTACCTGAAGTTTGACGCGCAGGGCAACGCTACTAGTTTTGATTTTGGCGCCGATGTTTCACTTTCAACGGGCGGGCCAGTGCAACTCATTTCTGGCCCGGATACCAATTTGTATTACGTGATGTATAACGGCTCTAGTAGTGAAGTGCGCCGCATTCGCTACATTGGCGGCGGCAACACACCGCCCACCGCCAACGCCAGTGCCAATCCTTCCAACGGCCAGCCACCGCTCAACGTAAATTTCTCCAGCCAAGGCTCTTTTGATCCGGATGGGCAAGCCATCACCTATCAGTGGAACTTTGGCAATGGTGTAACTTCTACGCAAGCCAATCCATCACATACTTACACCGCCGCCGGTTTGTACACTGCCGTGCTCACGGCCACAGATACATTGGGCGCAACTGGCACCAGTAGCGTGCTAGTGATTGTGGGCAACACTGCGCCAGTGGCTAGCCTGACTACGCCGGTGAGTGGCACCACCTACAGCGTGGGCGATGTGATTAACTTTAGTGGTACGGCCGCCGATGCGGAAGAAGGCACGTTGGCCAGCTCACGTTTGGCGTGGGAGGTTCTGCTCCATCACGCCGAGCACATTCACTACAACTACTTTACGGCGGTAGGCTCCAGTGGCTCCTTCACTGCGCCAGATCATAGTGATGGAACTTGGATGGAACTGTGCCTTACGGCCACCGATGTGGGTAACCTAAGCCACACCGTGTGCCGTGCGCTTTTGCCTAATCAAACCACATACACCTTCCTCACCAATCCGCCCGGCTTGGAGCTGGTGTATTCCAGCGGTAGCTTCACCACACCGTTTACGGCCACCAGTATTGTGAATTCCGTGCAACAACTTTCCGCGCCCTTCATCCAAGATGGCCTTTCATTTGATGCGTGGGTGGGCGGCGGCGCGCGTGACCGAGAAATTATCATCGGCGTCACGCCGCTCACGTTCACGGCCAATTACCTCAATAACGCACCCACGTTATCTTCGTTTTCGTCGCAAACCATCAATGAAGATTCCACTACCGGCAATTTGGCCTTTACGGTGAGTGATATTGAAACTCCGGCGGCCAGTTTGGTGATGACGGCTACCAGTTCCAACCCGGCGTTAGTAACGCCGAGCGGCTTTGTATTCGGCGGCTCCAGCGGCAACCGCACGCTCAAAGTCACGCCTGCGGCCAATCAGTTTGGCACGGCCACCATCACCATCACCGTTACGGATAGCCGCGGCGGCGTTGATAGCACGGCCTTCAATCTCACGGTAAATTCAGTGAATGACCAACCGGCGGCTGGCAATGATGCGGTGAATGTTCTGCAAGGGGTGAGCGCGCAAATTCCAGTGGCCAGCTTGCTTACCAATGATACGGATGTGGATGCGGGCGATGTGCTGACAGTGACGAGCGTCAGCGGCACTACACCAGCGGGCGGCACCGTGACACTTTTGAACGGCGTCATAACTTACACGCCCGCTGGCAATTTCACTGGCAATGATTCATTTACTTACCAAATTAGTGATGGGCACGGCGGTAACGCACAAGGCACGGTAACAGTGCAGGTGCTGGCTATCGCCAACAAAGTTTATTTGCCGATGATTCGGCGGTGAAGTGATAGTGAAACCCTAAGGGTCTTTAAGACCCTTAGGGTTTGTAGTTACGAAGCAAAGAGCGGAATCTTTTGCCCCACACCACGTGCCACAGCTAATTCATAAACTCTAGCCGCTGTCAGCACATCCCACACACTCAGGCCGTGAGATTCAAAGAGCGTAATTTCTTCGGCAGAGGTGCGGCCCGGCACTGTACCGCTCACCACCTCTCCCATTTCCACCACCGCTTCCCAAGAAATGATGCCTTCCGCAACGGCGGCGGCTAAATCTCCACATTCCGCCTGTGCTTGCTCCAGCATATCCACCGTAATGCGGCCTGCGCGGCGCACGGTTTCGCCATCAATTTCGCGCCGCTTCAAATGATTGCTTCCCGCCGCGTTGATGTGCGTGCCCGGCTTGAGCCATGCGCCTTCAAACACTGGCGTGGCGGAGCCGGTGATGGTGGCCACCACATCCGCTGGCTCAATGGCTTCTCGCGCACTCTCCACTGCCACAATTTCTGCGGCCACGGTGCTTTGATATTCCTGCACAAAGCGCGCCCGTTTCTCAGCACTGCGGCTGTACACCAGCACGCGCTCAATGGGCCGCACAGCGCAAATGGCTTGCATCTGCGTGCGCGCCTGCCCACCAGAGCCGATGAGGCCCAAAACTTTTAAATCTGGCCGCGCCATAAACTTGGTAGCCACGCCGCTGGCCGCGCCGGTGCGCATTTTGCCCAAGTAATCGGCTTCAATCAGCGCCGCCAGCTTGGCGGTTTCATAGTGATACAGCGGAATTAGAAAATTAGCGCCCATGCTGGTGGCCGGATACATCTTTAGCCCAAACACATTTTGGTTGGGCAGGGCGCTGGCCATGTAATGCAGTAGGCCGTTTTTAATAGGCACACGGCGGCGGGCATGGTTGGTGGCGCTCTTCGCACCCAACTCACGGAACGCCGTTTCCACAGCGTCCAGCGCCATTTCCATCGTCAGCAAGTTTTCAACGTCGCGTTCAGTGAGGAGGAGAGTCATGGGTTTTTGGATTGTGTATTGCGTGTTGCGTAAACGAAATGCGGATTACGCACTACGTTCATTCAATGCGATTTTGATTTTTTCTAGCCCTTCCGTCATCATGGAACGGGGACAGGCGAAGTTGAGCCGCCCAAAACCCTCGCCGCCGGGGCCAAACGGCGCACCATCGTTCAGCGCCACTTTGGCATTATCTAGAAAAAATTGAAACGGCGAGGGCTGAAGGTTGAAGGCACGGAAATCTAGCCACGCGAGGTAGGTGGCATCGGGCACGGCGATGCGTACACCGGGCAAACAATCTCGCACGTAACTGACTAACGCCTCGCGGTTGGTGGTGAGATAACGGCGCAATTGCGTGAGCCACTCATCACCATGCTCAAAGGCCGCCTTGGCGGCAGTGAGGCCAAAACTGTTGGGGTGTAAAACTAATTGATGAGTGATGGTTTGGAATTGTTTCCGCAATTCAGCATTGGGAATAATGGCAAAGCCAGTGAACAGCCCGGCCAAGTTGAAGGTTTTGCTGGGCGCAATGAGCGTAATGGTGTTCTGCTCAATTTCTGGTGAGAGGGTGGCCATTGGAATGTGCTGAGCCTCACCCAGCAAAAGCTCACTATGAATTTCATCCGCACAGATGATGACGTTGTGGCGCAGGCAAATTTCCGCCATGCGGGTAAGTTCTGCACGGGAAAAAACTTGGCCGGTGGGGTTGTGTGGGTTACACAGCAAAAACAGCCGCGTGGCTTCCGTGATGGATTGCTCAAACACATCAAAATCAATGGAATAACTGAGCGTGTGCGCGTGCTGATGTTCTACCAGCGGGGCAAATTGCCGCTGTAAATTGGCGTTCTCATGCACGTGCAAGAAGGGGTGATACACCGGTGGTTGCATCAGCACGCCGGAGCCGGGCAGGCAATAGGCGCGGGCGGCGGCGTTGAAGGCGGCCACAATGCCCGGCACCATCACCACCATTTCCGGTGTAATTTTCCAGCCGTACAACTTTTCCATGCGCTCACACACAAAGCTAAACCACTCTGGTTTGGGAAATTCATAGCCCCAGATGCCATGCTCCACTTTGGCACGTAAAGCATCTTGCACGGCGGGCGGGCAATAAAACTCCATATCGGCCACCCACATGGGCAAAACGTCCGGGCCATACAGATCCCATTTGATGGCGTTAGTGTTGTGGCGGTTGATAATTTCGTCAAAGTTGAAGATGGTGGGCATAGGATTTGGGGAACTGGAGAATTAGAGAGTTGGAGAATTTTACTCTAGGCTGAGCGGCGTGGCTTCTGGTTGCGGGGCAGTGGGGGCAGGCCGGAGGCCAACAAAGAGATAGTAGGTGGCAATGCCCACCAGAACTAACACAAAAGAAATGAGCATGATGTTGCGCCAGCCTTGCACAAAGGCCAGCTTGACAGCGGCCTGCACCGCTTGCGCCGCGCCGCTCTCCAAAGAGGCCGGGGCTTGCGTGGCCCCAAGGTTACTGGCCTGTTCCGCCAATTGCGTGCGGGCGTCCGCACTCATTGGGATGTTTTGCGTTTGCTCCGTGAGAGACGTGCGGAAGGTGCTGAGCATCACCATGCCAAAGATGGCCACGGCTAACATTTGGGCCACGCGGCTTACGGCGTTGTTGAGGCCAGAAGCAACGCCGGAGTAACGGGCGGGCAATGAGCCGAGCGCAATAGAGGTGAGCGGCACAAAGGTGAGGCCGTTGCCAATGCCAAACAGAAGTTGGCCGGGGAAGAAGGTGAGCCAGTAATTGGCGTCAGCACCCGGAATGAGCATAACCAAGAAGCCAAGGCTGGCGAGCAAAATGCCAAATGTCATCACGCGTTGCGGGCCAATTCGGTCTGTGAGGCGGCCCGCGAGGCGAGACATGAGAAACAGGCAAAACGGGATGGGCAGTTGATGCAGGCCAGCTTCAAACGCGCCGTAACCTTGCACTTGCTGAAAGTTGAGGGTGAGAAAAAAGAAAATACTGCTCAGGCCAAAGTAGTGCAGAAGCGTGAGCGCGTTGATGCCGCTGAAGGCGCGATTGCGAAAGAGATGAAGCGGCATAAGCGGCGCAGGCGAACGCGCTTCGATAAAAACAAAGGCGGCCAAACTGAGGAGGCCGGTAAGGATTGAAATGAAAACAAGTGCATTGGCCCAGCCCAGTTGCGGGCCTTCTATTAGGCCAAAAAGCAAAGCGCCGAGGCCAAGCATGAGGGTGAGCACACCGGGCCAATCCAGCCGGCCGGTGGCAGTTTCATCGCGGCTTTCGGGCACGTAGCGCCACGCCAGCCAACAGGCCAGCAACCCCAGTGGAATATTGATGAAGAAAATGGCGCGCCAAGAAATGGCATCTGTGAGCCAGCCACCCACCAGCGGGCCAAGCATGACGATGAGGGGCGAAAACGTGCCCCAGATGCCTAACGCTTGCCCACGCCGCTGGGCGGGTACGGTAGCGTTGATGATGGCCAAGCCGCCCGGCACTAACAGCGCACCGCCAACGCCCTGCAGGCCACGGGCCGCAATCAACATCTCCAGTGAGTTGGCTACGCCGCACAGCACCGAGGCAAAGGTGAAAATCAACGTGCCGAGGATTAACATCCGCACGCGCCCGTAACGGTCACCCAACGCGCCGCCAATCATCAGCAATACGGAGAGCGTGAGGATATAAATGTTGACTATCCACTGGAAGCCGGCCACATCCGCGTTGAGGGCGGTTTGAATGTGCGGGATGGCCACGTTGAGGGCCGATTGATCTAAATACACCATGCCGGTGCTGAGGATGGTGACGGTGAGGACGGCGGTTTCTGTGTTTTTCATTTTTCCACGAAGACCCACTAAGCTACACTAAATATTCACGAAGGCACACGAAGGGAGAACTTCGTGTGCCTTCAGATTGCTTTGAGTTGCTTTGTGGTTAACTGGCTTTCATTGTACCGGAATCAACGCGCCGGTGTTCAAGTGCTTCCCAGTTAATGTTTACGCCTAAACCGGGCGCCTCAGGCAAATCAATGTAGCCGGGGCCGCTGGGGAGAAGGGGGGCGGGGAGAATGAAATCGCGGCGTTCAGGCGTCCAGTTGGGCGGGTCAAAGGGAAATTCTACAAACGGCGCAGTGGAGAGCGCGGCGCACACGTGCAAGTTGGCCAGCAACACTAAACCATCACCCCAAGTGTGCGGCGTGTAAATGCAACCTTCCGCTTGCACTTCACCAGCTAACTGCCGCGCGCGCAAAACGCCCGTGCACCACACCACATCTGGCTGGTACACATCAAACGAACCGTGTTTTAGATATTGCCGCAAATCGGCGTACTCGCGGTTACCCTCGCCGCCCGCAATGCGCAGTTTCGCGCGGCGGCGCAAGCTGGCCAAACCTTCATAGTCATGCCGGTGCAAAGGCTCTTCCAGCCAAAACACGCCCAACTCAGCCAACGCATCGGCCACCCACAGCGCGGTTTTAAAATCCCAAGTGGGTGAGGCATCCCACGGCATTTGCCAGCCTTGGTTGGCATCTACCAAAATGTGCATTTCATTGCCAATAGCTTCCCGCGTGGCGGCTACCACCGCAATATCTTTTTTGATATCGGCATCATGAAACCGAATCTTGAGCGCGGGATAACCGAGGGCTTGCAGTTGTTGGGCTGAAGCGGCGCGCTCAGCCGCTGGTTTGCGCTCACCACAAGAGGCGTACAGCGGCACGCGGTTGCTCCGCCCGCCGAGCAATTTCCACACCGGCTGGCCGCTGGCCTTGCCCATCAAATCCCACAGCGCCACTTCTAGTGGCCAGCACCGGCCATAGTGAAATTGCAAGTTATCCAAAATGCGCACATGGCGCTCAATGGTAAACGGGTCTTGGCCAATAAATAAATGTTCATGGCCTACAAAGCCCAGCATGGCATCACCAGAACCCACGCCTTCGTACTCGCCCGCCGTCACGCGCACAACGGTGTTGGTAAAAGTTTTGCGTGGATTAGGGTCCCACGAGGCGTTGAAAGGCGGGTCAAGTGGCAGGCGGTAGTGGCGAATTTCGATGGAGTCTATTTTCATGCGGCTTGTGAAACGCAGATGACGCAGATAGGCGCAGATGAACGCTGATTAGCAAAACTGCGCTATCTGCGTTCTATTAACGTTTTCAGCGTGTAAATTGCAATAAATCGGTTAAGTCTAAATCACGTAGGCAGGCAGGGGTGGGCACGCCGGTTTCTACATCCCACTGCATCAATTCATAGTAGCGGCGCTTGGCCCATTCAAAAGCATCTTCGTTAATGGCCACATTTTTCAACGGGCCGCTTTCAAACGCCTTCATCACGCGCTTGGGGAGTTTGTCATCATCCGCTGTAAAACCTTCGCGCAAGTTAAACAGGCGGCAGAGCGTTTGCGCGCGCGCACCCACGTTGAGAATATCTTGCACGCTAAACTCTTCACCTGTTACGCCAGAGAGCGCGCTGGCAAGGTGTTCATAGCGGTACGGATAAAAGTGGCAGTTGATGGCGCAATCCTGAAAGTGCATCCAATTGACTTCGGCGTGGAAGGCGCGCAGTTTATCTTCGTTCAAGTCGCCCGGCTTCTGCGGCCCAATTTTGTTTTCCAGCACGGAGTTGACGCGGTTTAAGCCTTCGCCTTCCGAGGCAATATCGGTATCGTGCATGTTCATCATATGGTCTGCGCCTACGGGGGCCACGGCATAGCCCACGCCCAATGCCTGCTTTAAGCGCGGCTCATGCATGGGCAGTTCTTGCTTCTTCACCGTCAAGTTAAAGTCAGCGGTGGCCGGGCCAAAACGTTCGCTCATGCGAGCCACGCCGTCCGCTAACACCGCGCCAAACCCTTCCCGCCGCGCCACCATCTCAACCGATTTCACCAGCAATTCCCCATCTCCCCAGCGATATGCCAAACCGCCGGTATCCTTTTCTGTGATGATGCCGCGCTCAAAAGCTTCCATGGCAAAGGCAATGGAGCTTCCGGTGGAAATTACATCTAGCCCGTTGGCGTTGCACAACTCGGCGGCTTTGCACACGGCCAAGTTATCACTCACGCGGCACATAGCGCCCAACGCGGCCATGCCTTCATACTCCGGCCCACCATACTCTGGCCGCAAAACTTGGTATGGGTTATCACTGGCATGTTCAAATACTTGTTTGCAAGCAATCGGGCAGGCTTGGCAGGTATCGCGGTCTTTGAAGAACATTTCGTAGTTGCGTTCGCCGCTCAAGTGCTCGCGTTCATCCCACAGGGGCAGGCCGAAGTTTTGCGTGGGCAGTGCGCCGAGGTGCCCCCACCACGCCAAAGAGTCTTGTGTGCCACGGCCGGGCGCGGTGGCCCACGAAGCCAATGTTTTGTAATTCTCGCCCAGCCATTTGGAAACTTGAGTGACGCGCGGGCGGGTGGCTACGGGCACGTTGGTGGTGCCGCGCACGGCTACGGCTTTGAGATTTTTACTGCCCATCACCGCGCCTAAGCCGTTGCGGCCCGCCGCACGGTTGATATCGTGAATCACGGCGGCGTACAGCACTTGGTTTTCACCGGCTGGGCCAATTTGCGCCACGCGAATTTTTTCGTCGCCAATTTCTTGTTTCAGCGCCACTTCGGTGGGCCATGTTTCTTGCCCCCACAAGTGTTCAGCAGAACGGATTTCTACCTGTTGATCTTTGATCCACACATACACGGGCTTCTCCGCCCGCCCGCGTATCACTAACGCATCGTAACCGGTGCGCTTAAATTCATGCCCCCACCAGCCGCCCGCCTCGCTGGAGCCAATCGCGCCCGTGAGTGGGCTTTTGCCACCCACGCCGTGCCGCCCCGCGCCGGGCAAGCTCGTGCCTTGCATGATGCCGGGCGCAAAAATCAGCAAGTTCTCCGGGCTGAGGGCATCCGTGTTGGCGGGTAAATCACGCAAAAGCAGGTAGGCCACTAACGCACGGCCACCCACCAGCAAGCGGTAGAATTCTTCCGGCGGCTTTTCAACGTGAATATTACCGGTGCTAAGGTTGATGTGCAGGATTTTTTTGTGTATACCGGCGAGCATAGATTCTCCAAGGGGCTGGTGTGAAAGTGAGCGGGTGAGAAAGTGAGAAGCTGTGTTATTTGGTCTTTTGCAAAATCCACGGCTCAGGATGATTAACCATGGTAACGATTTTGCCGATAATTTGATTGTAAGCTCGGTAAAGCTCACGGGCTGATTTGCGTTCTAGGTATTCACATTCAACAGCGAACTCAAGCCACGTTTGAGTCTCGGCGGCTTCGGCTTCAGAATCCGTGAGTTTGTTTAGAAAACTATTCTCATAGCGGCGCTTGCGCCATGCTTCCGCCAAATTAGCGGCTACCGAGCGGGATGAACGCCGAATTTGGTCAGTGAGGGAATAACGTTCTTCGGTGGGAAACTTCTTGCTCAATCTAAAAATCTGCATAGAAGCGTCAAAGGCCATTTTGTACACATCAAGATCACGATGGGTTTTTATCGGTTTGCGGTTCATAGGAGGCCTCCTGAATGTTTTCAGAAGTATATCCTTTTTCATTTCTCACTTGCGCACCCGCTCACCTGCCCACCTGCTTATGAGTGCATCACTTCCCTTGGCAACAATATCTTAAATCGCTCACGGATCCGCGCATCGGTTTCGGCAGAAATAATTTCTGGGTAGTTGGTTTTGAGAATTTCACGCGCTTTGCGTTTGGCCTTCTCGCGCATATCCAGCGCACCCGCTTCTTCCCAGCTTTGGCGTGTGGTGCGGTCTGCGGTGTGGGGGTAGTGGTATTCACTGTTCATCAACGAGATGGTTTGCTCATGGCCCAAATAGTGGCCGGGGCCTTCTGTGCAAATGTTGTGAATCACATCCAGCGAAAGTGTTTCGTCCGTCACTTCTAAGCCGCGCACCAGCCGCATCACTTGGCCGCCAATATCATCATCAATCACGTAATTTTCATACGCCACCGAGAGCAAACTTTCCAGCATGCCGGCCGCATGGTGATTGTATTGCGCGCCCGCCAGCGCGGTAACGGCGGTGGTGAGGCCCTTCTCAAAACCGGCTTGCACATCTGGTACTTTGCTTTCCGTGATGCCGCAGGAGTTGTACAGCGGCAAACCGTAGAAGTGGCTCATCTGCGCGGCGGCGGCGTTCATCAGCGCCAGCTCAGCACAACCGCCAATCATCGCGCCGGTGCGCAAATCTGTTACCAGCGGCATGGAACCCATGAGCATGGGGTGGCCGGGCCGGAGCAGTTGCACGAAAGTGATGCCGGCCAATTCTTCGGCGATGGATTGCACCAAAGTACCGATGAGCGAAGCGGGCGCCGTGGCGCCACTGAGGGGGGCGGAGACGAGGGCGATGGGCAATCCGGCGCGCACGGCCACAATTACCGTTTCTATTGTTTCCGCCGCAAACCGCAGTGGGCTAATCATGTAGCCCAAGTTGAGCGAGAAGAAAGGCCGCGCGAGGAAGGCTTCTTCACTGCCGGCCATCATCACCCCTAATTCTTTTAGCTCCGCTACTTTGCTGGCGAAGTAACAGCCGCCCATTACATGTTTGTTGGTGGCTGTGAGCGCCGCGTAAAACGTGTTGATATCAATCTCGTCGTTGGAAACATCCCGCGCTACCACCGGGCGGATGTAAAAGTGAATGTTATCCAGCGTTTCTACCAGCCGGCCAATATCATAGATATCCCGCAGTTGGCTGTGCCGCGTGTGGCCGGTTTCTAAATCCAGCACCAGCACCGCCGCGCCGCCGGTGCCTAAGTGCACGCGTTTGCCGCGCAGGTGCAAATCCGTTTTGCCATCGCGGCTGTACAACACCACATCGCGGTTCGCCACTTTCAGCGCCGCTTCCACCATCTGGCGCGGAATGTACACACGGTTGTGGGCCGCATCCAATTTGGCCCCAGCGTTCACCATGATTTGGCGGCACTCAGATTCCACAATCTCTACACCGGTGCGTTCCAACACGCTCAGCGCCGCTTCGTGGATGCGGTGAACTTCGGCTTCAGTTAATGGCTGGTAGCGGCCACCTTCCAAACCGGCCGGTGAGATGTTGGCTTGCTTACGGGGCGTGCGCTCGCGGCGGCGTTCTCGGGTGCTCATGGTTTAAGAAATGGAGCCAATGCCGTACGCGCCGTGCAGAGCCTTGCCCTCGGCAAAACGGCTGGGGCTGTAGGCCTCAATAGAAACGCGTACCGGCAGGTCCAGCACCGTCTGTGCTAAAGATTCACCCACGGTGGGTGCCATCTTAAAGCCGTGGCCGCTAAAGCCCACGCCCACAAACACGCCTTCGTGGCCCGGCACTGCGCCCAAAATCGGGTTCCAGTCCGGCGTAATATCGTACGGGCCAGTCCAACCTGCTGTGTATTGTGAATTCTGGAAGGCCGGCATGCGGTGGGCAATCAAACTGCTGATGTGCTCCACATGTTCCATATTCACTTGATTGTCAAGCAATGTATCCGCGTCTTCAATCGGGTCACCGTGGTCACCGGTGCCCACCAACACCACGCCGCCGGTTTCCGGGCGGAAGTAAATTTTGTCCGCCGTGGTCAGGTCTTTCACTGTGGGCCAATCAATATCATACGGCTGATTGATTTTGAGCGTAATCACTTTGTGGCGGCTAATTTCGTACGGAAACTTCACACCGATTTGCTCGGTGAGCGAATTCGTCCACGGGCCAGCAATGACCACCAGCGTAGGTGTTTCAAAAATGCCGTGCGGCGTGTGTAAACGCTTAATGTTGCCCACCACTTCCACCTTCGTTACCGGCGTGCTGGTGCGGATGTTCACGCCCAACTCTTTGGCGCGGCTCACATAGGTGTTGGTGGCCAAGTGCGGGTCACAGTAACCGGCGCGCGTATCGTAGCCAATCACTTCAATATCATCTAAGTTGAGCAGGGGGTGAATTTTCTGCGCTTCGGCTTTGCTCAGCACGGCGGTATCAATGCCGAGCGCATTTTGCGCTTTGAATACGTCCAGCATGGGCGCGCGGTGGCTCTCCGGCCCAAGGATGATGTAGCCGGTGCGGTGAAAGCCCGCCGAGCCGCCCACCACATCTTGAAAGTTCTCAAAAATCTTCAGGCTTTCCACAGCGTGCAGGCGGTTCGGCTCAATGGAGTAGTGCGTGCGGCAGATGGCGCAGGATTTCGCCGTGCCGCCGGAGCACACATCGTTGCGCTCCAGTAAGACTACGTTCTTCGCGCCCAAGTTGGCTAAATTAAACGCCGTGCTAGCGCCATTAATCCCGCCGCCAATGATGATAATGTCTGCTGTGGTTGTGGTCATGGAATCTGTTCCTGTTTGCGTTTTTTAGAACGCTGATTGGGTGCTGATTTAAGAATTTATCTTGCGCGGCTGAACGTAATTTTTGAGAGCGTCATACCCGCGAAAGCGGGTATCCATTACCTAAATGGTGGACTCCCGCTTTCGCGGGAGTGACGATTTGCGTAAGATGAGCTAAGAACTAATCTTATACAGCTTATCGGCTTAGCGTTCGCGTTCACCTCTGCCGAGCGCACTTCTGAAGTTTGCGGCGTTAAATCGTAATCTTCGCCAGCCGCGCACTGGCCAGCCGCAGTAAATCTTGCACGTCTAGCTCTAAGCCGGCCATCGGGTCACCTGTAGAAATGTTGCACCGGCGCAAGGTGCCAAAAAATTCATCGGCCACCACGGGCACTTCAACCGGCAAGCAGAGCGGCGCGACGGCGCCTTGCACGTAACCCGTTATAGCGGTGATTTCTTCCGCAGAGGCGAAGCTCATGCGTTTCCACTCATCACCCAAGGCGGCGCGCACGGCTTGTGGGTCTAGCTTGGCTGGGCCGGGCACGCAGGCCATAGCGTATTTGCCCGCTCGGTCTTTCAGCAAGATGGATTTCACCATCTCTTCTTTCACCACGCCGCGTTGCGCCGCCGCCGCTTCCACGGTGAACACCGGTTCGGTGTGCGGCAAAAGGCGATAGGCCACGTTGTGCTGGTCAAGCAAATCAGTAATTTTGGTTCGGAGCATCATAGAAATTGGCTTCGCTTTGGGCTACGGTGCTGAGGCACAAGGTTTGGGGAATTAGGTTGTGTTTGTGAACCAAGTAGGGGCGAAGCATACTTCGCCCCTACGGAAATCAAAACACAATCACACCACGCGCAATTTCACCACTGAGCATATCGGCGTAGGCTTCATTGATTTTCTCTAACGGGTAGGTGCGAGAAATCAGCCGCTCTAAATCTAATTGGCCGTTGGCGTAAAAATCGGCGTACAGCGGGAAATCTCGCGCCGGGTTGGCGGAGCCGTAATAGGAGCCGGTCACAGTTTTCTCTTGCCGCGTGATGATGGCACCGGGCAGGTTAGTTCCACTGCCCATCGCAGAAACGCCCACCAACACCAGCGTGCCGCCTTTGCGCGTTACTTCTAAACTCTGCTCCTGCACCGCCGGAATGCCAATCGCTTCAAACACATAATCGCCGCCGCGCCCATGCGTCAGCCGCTTAATCTCGGCGTTAGCTTCTGGCCCGGCCATCACACAATCAGTTGCCCCAAATTGTTTGGCCAAATCTAGTTTGCCCTCCGCCCGGTCAACGGCAATGATGCGGCTCGCGCCCGCCAACTTCGCGCCCATGATGGTGCTCAGGCCCACGCCGCCCGCGCCAAACACCACTACGCTGGAGCCGGGTTTTACTTTGGCCGTGTTGAGCACCGCGCCCACGCCCGTCGTCACCGCACAGCCTATCAATGCCGCAATGGCCAGCGGCACAGTTTTGGGCATTTGCACGCAACATTCTTGTGGCACTACGCAGTATTCGGCAAAGCAGGCGAGGGCACTGAAGTGGTAAACCGGTTGCCCATCTTTGCTCAGGCGCGGCGTGCCATCCATCATCACGCCGTCCCAAATGGGGCCAACGTATGTTTCGCACAGGCTGGGGCGGTCATTCAAGCAGTAAAAACACTCACCGCAGGCCGGTGCCCAACTTAACGCTACATGGTCACCCGGCTGGTAACGCGTCACACCGGGGCCAACGGCTTCCACCACGCCCGCGCCCTCATGGCCGGGCACCACCGGCGTGCGGTGTTTGGTAGCACCCGTCATCAAGTGCCAATCACTGTGGCACACGCCAGCCGCCGCCACTTTAATCAGCACCTCGCCGGCTTGCGGCGGCGCTAACTCTAACGTTTCAATGCTAAAGGGCTGGCCCGGTTGATAAAAAACAGCGGCTTTAATTTTCACAGTTAATCCTTCTTTATCTGCACACGGATTGTATGGAAATACACAAATGACAAATATCACCCGTGCCAGTCAAGTGGTCATCTCTCGCCAAGAAGGCTAAGCTCGCTAAGAAGACTTTGCGGTCTTTGCGTGCTTAGCGCGAGAGCCTTAATCGTAAAGGCTTTTACCTTCTAGTTCTCGTTCGCGGCGGGCCACGTAATCACTCACCGAGTCTTGAATGGCAATATCCAACGGCGGTTGCTCATAATTGGCCAGCACATCTTTCCACAAGGCGTTGGCGCGTTTGGGCGCATCCCACTCGCCTGCGGCGGCCCACGTTTCATAGCCTAACCGGTCAGCCAAAATCGATTCATAGAATTCGGTGGCAAAGCGGGCCTGCGTGTGCGGCGTGCCAAAATGATGGCCGCCCGGCCCCACTTCCTTAATCATCTCCAGCGCCAGCGTTTCATCATCAATCACCATCCCGGCCAAAAAGTGCTGGAACATGGCCAGATTTTCCACATCCATCATGATTTTTTCGTAGGAAACGGTCAGGCCACCTTCCAGCCAGCCCACGGAGTGCATGATGAGATTAGTGTGGGCCATCACCGCCGGCCACGTCGTCCACATCGTTTCGTACATAGATTCGGCATCCGGCACTTTGGCGGTGTTGAGCGTGCCACTGCCACGGTAGGGCAGGTTGTAGCGCCGTGCCAACTGCGCGCCCGCAATCATGGCCCACGCGCCCTCCGGCGTACCCATGGCCGGGCTACCCGTTTTCATATCTACATTGGTGGTGAAGCCGCCGTACACTACCGGTGCGCCGGGCCGCGCTAATTGCGTTAGCGCAATGCCCATCAATGCTTCTGCATTTTGTTGCGCTAGCGCGGAGGCAATGGTGATGGGGCTCATAGCCCCGGCCAAAATAAATGGCGTGATGACGTTCACTTGCCCGGCGCGTGCGTATGTGAGCAAGCCGCCCAACATCCGGTCATCGTAGCGCAGTGGGCTACTAGCGTTAATCACGCCGCCCAGCACCGGGTTTGGCCCATCCATGCTTTCACCAAACACCAGCCGCGCAATGTGCAACGCGTCCGCCGTTATCACGCGTCCGTGCGCGGCCTCCAGCAACGCTTTATCCGTCAACGTCAGCGCCAGCGGCAACCGTTTAAGGTGGCGGATATTGCTGGGTACTTCATGCGGCGCAATTAATTGTTCACCAGCAAAGTGCACCACGCCCACCATCTGGTTAATTTTCAAAAAGTTCTCGTAATCCTTCAGCGTGCCGCGCCGCCGCCCGTAATCCAAATCAGAAACATACACCACGCCGCCCTGCGGCAAAAACGCCAACGCATTGCCGCCAATCGCCACATCATGCGCCGGGTTGCGCGCCCGCCACGTAAACTCTGCCGGGGCGCGGCTCACCAATTCCAACAGCAAGCTCCGGTCAAGCTTCACCAATTGCGAGGTGTGGTCAACCTGCGCGCCGGCCTTTTCCCACACATCCAGCGTTTCGGCGTCCATCATCACTATGCCCACTTCTTCCACAATTCGCATGGAGGCCAAATGGATTTTTTCAATCGCTTCGGCGCCCAAAATCTCCATCGGCTTAAGCAGGTTGCGGATGTTGCGGAACGGGATGCGATAAATGGGCGATTGGCGGCGTTCTTGCCGATTGGCCTGGCGGGCCGCGCGGCGTTCAGAGCGTTCGGTATCGGTGGTCATATAATTTCTTGTAGAGACGCGCCGCGGCGCGTCTCTACGAAAACACAATCACATTTCTCAACGCCTCGCCGCGCTCCATGCTCTCAATGGCTTCGTTGATGTCTTCAAATTTATAGCGGCGCGTAATCAGCTCATCCAATTGCAAACGCCCACTGCGGTACAACTCCGTTAATTGTGGAATATCCACCGCCGTGCGCGTGGAGCCCATGTTACTGCCCATCAGTTTCTGGCCGCTGTACACAAAATCACCCACGTTGAATGGGGTGGTAGCGCCCGTGCTGGGCATGCCCACGGCCACAATGGTTCCGTGGCGGCGCACGTACGTGAGCGCCTGCGTTACCGCGCCCGCGTTGCCTACCGTGATGAAGGCGTAATCTGCGCCGCGCCCATGCGTGAGTGCGCGGATTTCGGCGTTTAAATCTTGTGTTTTGGGGTTGAGGCTGTGCGTGGCCCCAAACTGTTTGGCCGCTTCCAGCTTGTTCTCCAAAACATCTACGGCAACAATGGGGTGCGCGCCCGAAAGCCGCGCGCCCTGAATGGCGTTTAGCCCCACGCCGCCCGTGCCCACCACTACCACGCTAGAGCCGGGCACCACCCGCGCCGTGTTCACCACCGCGCCGAGGCCCGTAATCACGCCGCAGGCCAACAAACACGCGCTCTCCAGTGGCACATCAGATGGAATCTTCACCACTTGCGATTGTTCCACCACTACTTCTTCTGCAAACGCGCCGGTGCTAATGCCTTGGTTGATGGGCGTGCCATCGTGCCGGTGCAAACGGAATTCGCTGGCGATGGGGAAGGCAGCTTCACACATGAAGGGTGCGCCTTGCGTGCATTGAAAACAGCGCCCACAGGAGCGAACCAGTGAAACCACCACATGGTCACCGGGGGCCACATGGCTCACGCCGAGGCCAACGGCTTGCACCACGCCAGCCGCTTCGTGTCCGGCCACCACTGGCGCATCTTTAGACCAGCCCTTCCAATCACCTCGGATGAGGTGCACATCACTGTGGCAAATGGCCACGGCGGCGATTTTGACGCGTACTTCGCCTGCGTGTGGCGCATCCAATTGAAGGTCTTCAATCACAAGCGGTTTGCCAAATTCGTAACAGACAGCGGCTTTCATGGAAGTAATAATCCATAATCACTAAATCCTAAGGTCGGCTTCGCGTAGACCTTTAGGGTTTATAAAAATCAAATATGAAACACCGGTTCAAACGTTGGGTCAGTAAGGGCTGGGCGGTTGAGGGTGAAGGGCGCAATGGGATATTCCGTTGCACCATCAATGGCCAGTTGGCTGAGAATTTTGCCGAGCAAGCTGGCAAATTTGTAAGCATGCCCTGCGCCGCAACACACAATAATTTCGGGGTGGTTGGGCAGAGCATCAACTACAAAATTACGGTCGGGCGGCATATCATACAAACAAGTTTTGGTGTACAGCTTAGGGCCAAGAAAACGCGGAATGTACTGCGCCAGCCACTCGTCCATTTCTTTTTCGCGCTCCGGGTTAGGCTCAAAAGTACGGGTATCCGCCGTTACCATATGGCCGGAGGCATCAATGGCGGCTTTGGTGGCCACTTCCCCATACACCGGGAAGCCGTAGAACACGCTAGCGTCATGCCAAATAAAGATAGGAAAGCGGCCAATGGCAAATTCTCGGAGGTGCGGCGTGGCGTAATACGTCACTTGCTCTTGCGTCACCGTTACGCGCAGTTGCGCGCCCACACTCGCCAGCACGCTATCCGTCCAAGCGCCGGCTGTAATAATCAGCTTCTTACACGTAAACGTGCCGCGCTCCGTCTTCACTTCCACGCCGCCCGCAAACGGGTGCAGTTCTAAAACTTTGGTGTTAGGGAGAAAAGTTGCGCCATGCAAACGTGCGGTGGCCACATGCGCCGCGTTGCCTTTGGCGGCATCGGCCAAGCCGGTATCCGCTTGCCACAGCGCATCCACCGGCGCACTCAGCCTAAACTGCGGGTAGCGCTTCATCACTTCATCCGCATCAATCCGCTCATAGGGAATGTTGGCCGAATCCATCGCGCCCGCGTAGTTCTCAATATCTTTTCGGTACGCGCCGCCCGTCAGCGCCATTTCAACACTACCGGTTTTGTGTACCACCTGCACGCCAGATTCTTCTTCTACCGTAGCCCAGGCGCTGTAGGTGTGCGGCGTCAGGCGCGTGTAATCGGCGTGGTGGTATGTTAACCGGATGATGCGTGAATGGTCTTGTGAGCCGCCGTTGTGGTGGCCGAGCGCAAACTGCTCCAGCCCCAGCACTTCAGCACCCGTGCGGCGTGCCAGCCAATACGCCGCGCCACTGCCAATGCCCCCACAGCCCAACACAATGTATTCGTAATGGGTTTTCATGTTGCTTCTCTTTCAACCGCTTTAGCGCAAAGACGCAAGTGCGCAAAGGAAACTTTGTGTATGATTATTCTTCAATAACTACTCACCAATACCTTGGTTATTCACGCCCTTTGCTGAGAGTTAACTGCCCGCCAGCCATGCCAACGCTCAATGGCCAGGATGGCGCTAAATAAAATCAGTGCGCCGCCCGCCCACTGCCACGCCGAGAGTTTTTCACTGAGAAACAATGTTGACCAAAGCACGGTGAGCAACGTTTCCAGCGGCACTAACATGGAAACCTGCCCGCCGCCCACGCTCCGGATGGCCGCAAACCACAGTAAGCGTGAGAGATATGTACTTACCACAGCCAACACTAGCATGCCCAGCCACGCTTGCCAGCCCAGCGCCGGAAAATGCGCGCCCTGCGCCAGCCAATAGCCGGCCACCACTACTTGAATGCCAGCCACCAACCACAGCGTAACGGAAATGCCACTGTAGCCTTTGAGATACCACTGCACAAAAACAGATTGCAGTGACGAGGCAAAAATAGAAATGATGACGAGCAAAACGCCCAGCCAATTTAGTGTGCCGCCAGGGCCAAGCAGTAAGTACAAACCCACTAACGCAATGCCCAGCCGCACAGCTTGCCGCGCCGTAAACCGTTCACCGCGCAAGGCCAACAGCCCCAGCACCACCAGCGGGTAAATGGAAAAAATCATGGAGGCAATGGACGCGGGCAAAAGCGTGATAGACCAGAAATAACACAGCATACTTACGCCGGTGGCTAAACCCGCAATGAGGGAGAGAACCGCGCCCCGCCGGTCTAAGTTGCTTCGGCCTTGGCCGGTGGCCCACACCGTGCCGCCCAACAAAAATAGTGTGAGCCAAAAACGGATAAAGAGCATAGTAGTGGGGTCTAGCCCATAGCCGTATAACGTGCGCGCAATGGGTGGCGCAATGCTAAAACACACCACGGAGGCAATGGCCGCTAGCCAACCGTTGGCCGCCGAGCGTTGCGCTGGGGCAGTCATGGCCGCTCACCTAATTTACCGGCCAAAAGTATCCAATGCTTCGCTGAGTGCAGGGCCAACATGCCGAGTAAAAATTAGTTGGGTTGGTAGCCGGGCGGCAAATGCCGGTTCAGGTGCTGGGCCACACAGCCGGCGTTATCTGTAATGGCGGCCATGATGGTTCCGGATTCATACCCCAGCCGCGCCATCAGTTTCTTGCGTAATTCTTGGCTGGCCGTAGCGCCCTGCACAAAAGCATACACGCCCAAGCCGGTGAGGCACTGGCCGTAAGCCACTACGCCTTCCGCCTTTATCACTTCTAGCGCTGTCAGCGCCTCGGGTGCGGAAGTGAGCGGCGTGCCAGCGGCCTGTAAAGCGGCGGTGTTGAGGGCGTGCAAATCGGCCAGTGCGCGGGAGAAGGCGGCAAAATCATCTTGCTCAACGGCGGGCCACAACTGATTCTCTACCAACGCGGCAGTGGCTGGGCTGAGGTGCGGCGCGGCGTTCAGT
>JAEURM010000109.1 GCA_016789245.1 Anaerolineales bacterium | reverse complement strand
CCTTCTGCCCAATTGAAGACGACGTACTCGCGCGGGTCAAACTTTCGCAGTGGGCTGGCAATATCCCGTTTAACTTGCACCACCTCCGATTCAATGCCCACTACACTCAGGCCACGCTTCATGCGTGTTAGGCATTCTTCGGAAAGAATCGTATCGTCTTGTGACCAATCGCTAAATACGCTGTTCAAGATGATGGCCTTGAACTGGCGTGGCGCCGGAGCGGGCGCATTCGCGGAGCGACGAGTCTTAAGTTTGAGAGCCATAACAATCCTTTAGGCACAACCACCATACCGTTTCCATATTTGGGTGGCTCTGCCTCTATTACCGCCACAAATTTGGGTGGCGTTGCTAACTATTTCGCATCCTAACCATAATCAGTTAGAGCGTCAATAATTTTTTGCTTAAAATATGTCATTAAACCTTAAAGTTTCATGGTTTGAACTATTTTGGGACGCAGATGAACGCAGATTTTCGCAGATAGGTGTTGAGACTTAGGAAGTACGCACTATCTGCCTCACCGTATTCGAGTTTTATCGGCGCTCACTTCCGAAGTCTGGCCAATAACATTCCGCATATAATTTCCACATGCAATCTTTCACCACTCGTCCTTCGACTTTTAAAATCTGGCTCATGGCCGCGCGGCCACGCACTCTGCCCGCCGCCGCCGCGCCAGTGATTGTGGGAGCGGCCTTGGCCGCCCACGCCAATACTTTTCAACTCTGGCCGGCACTGGCGGCATTGCTCGGCGCACTGTTAATTCAGATTGGCGCTAATTTTGCCAATGATGCGTTTGATTTTCTTAAAGGCGCAGATACTCATGAACGGCTTGGCCCCACGCGTGTAACGCAAGCCGGTTTACTTACGCCGCAACAAGTTTTTATTGGAATGTGGATTGTGTTTGGCCTCGCGGCGCTGATTGGCCTGTATCTCATTTGGGTGGGCGGCTGGCCCATTCTGCTCATCGGTGTGTTTTCTATTTTGGCGGGCATTGCATACACGGGCGGGCCATTTCCGTTGGGTTACAACGGCCTGGGTGAAGTGTTTGTCTTCATCTTTTTTGGGCTGGCCGCCGTGTGCGGCACGTACTACGTGCAAGCCGGGGAAGTGACGGCGCTGGTATGGTGGGCGGCGGTGCCCATGGGCTTGCTGGCCACCGCCATCATAGTGGTGAACAACTTGCGCGATGTGGAAACTGACCGCGCCGCCGGAAAACGAACGCTGGCCGTGCGCTTGGGGCCGCGCGGCGCACAGATTGAATACGCGTTGTTAGTGATTGCCGCTTACGTCGTGCCGTTAGGTTTGTGGCTCAGCGGCTTAGCACCCCTCGGCGTTTTGCTCACGCTGGTTTCCGTGCCGCGTGCCGTACAGGTTACGCGCATTGTTTTTACGGTAACGGGCCGCCCGCTCAACGCCGCGCTCGGCGGCACCGGGCAATTGGAGTTGTTGTTTGGGCTGTTACTGGCGGTGGGGTTGTTGATACCACCCTAAATACACCACAGCGTTTTCTACCAATTAACTTTCCGCTATACAGTTGAGCGTAGTTTCATGAACATGTCATACCCGCGAAAGCGGGTATCCACTGCCGCTATCATGGACTCCCGCTTCCGCGGGAGTGACGGCTTGCGTAAGGTTAGCTATTCAAACACCACACCGGCCACCGTTACCACAGACGTGTTGTTCTCATCCGCTGGGCAAGTAGCGTAGGCCACACACTCCCCTTCCGTAGCCCCCAGCGCTTTCAGCGTAAAGTACACGGGCGAAAGGCCACATACATTATTAGCATCGCCAACGCGTTGGATACTGGCGTAAAAACCTTCCGCATCACCCGCACACATCCGCGTTAACACTTCTTTATCGGCCACTTGCAAGTTTGCCTTGCCTTCAGCATCCAGTGACTCACCATTGAACGCTGGCCCGACGTGGGATAAATCACCCGAAGCCACGTAAAGCACGCGTTTACCCGCCGTAAGTTGCTGAAGCCGCTCAATGACGGCTTGTACGGTGGCATTGGCCAAGGGTGATTGCCCGGCTTGAATGTGCTCACTAAACGAGCCAGTAAGTACCGGCACCAGCGGCACTGGCTGGCCACGCCGCATGTGATGAAGCCACACGGCTACCAATTCCAAAGAATGTTCACCGCGATGGCGCAATTCACCAGCAAAGGCCGCTTCTTCACCAATGGCTTGGGCTAGCTCATCTACTAACTCAACGGCGGTGGGCAAAACGCCGTAGGGCGTAGCGTAGTTTTGGCGCGTCAGCGTTAAGCTTCCCGGCGTATCTGCATAATGATCTGTGCCGAGCAAAACCACCAACTCCGCGCGGCGGGCCAGTTCTGCGGCCTTCTTCCACACTTGCGCGTACACCGCCCCACCCCGCGCGTAATCAATGTGCGGGCTAAGCACGCCACGCGCTTCGGCGGAAGCCAATGGCACCTCACCGGCTTCTTCCAAGTACGCATCAAACTGTTGCTTTAAGTCTGCGGGTTCAGCGGGGTAGCCCGCCCCGGCCAGTGATGGCAAACGGAACGGCGCTTGCCGATACTCTGCCAGTGCGCGCGCCCGGGCTTCTTCAAAGCTCTCATTTTCAAACAACAGCGCTTCATCCAGCATGTTCAACACGCTCTCCAAAACCTCCGGCTCAAACTGCACGCCGTACTGCAAACGCAAAATACCGTTCATGGCGTGCGCATCCCAATCGCCATTGCACAGCATCAGCACTGGGCCAAGCTGATACGGTATCAACAGCACCGCTTCAGTAATTTGCAGTGGGTCTCGGACGAGAAAAAAGTTTTGGCCGTCTTGCTGGTAGGGGCGAATATCTAAAGTGCGGAGTTTGGGGTTCAATAGATTGCTCTCAAAGGTTCAGGATTTTATGCGCTACAGAATACGCAACACGTATTCCGTATCGCGCGTTGTGCATCATGCATCACGCTAAATATTTCGCTACATCCGCCTGAATGTGCCGGTTGGCGCGGACGTTTTCTAGCCAGCCACGCCGCAACTCGGCGTCCGTAAATTTCACCGCCACTTGGTTCATCAAATCATGCGCGCGGCGCAAATACTCATCCGCTTCGCTGGTGCGGCCCACGGCCCGCAGAATCCGCGCGTGTGTGCTCCAAAAACGCTCATACAAAAAGTAACTGGTGAGATGACGCCGCTCAGAATAATCTAAGCACTTTTCTGAGGCCGCCAACGCTTCTGGCAATTGGCCCAGCGCCAATAAAAATTCCGCTTTGTAGTTTTGGCCGTAGGCCATGCCATCAAAAAATTTATGGCCACCGCCAATCTGCAAGGCTTCATCAATGGCGGTTAACGCTTGGGGCAAGAGTGTTGCATCTTCTGAGCCAGCTTCAGATTCCAGTAATAACACATAGCTCAACTCATATTGGTTGCGGGCCAAATTCAGCGGGCTATTTTCCGTGCGGGATAATTCCACCTGCCTTTGCGCCAACGAGCGTGATTCTGCAAATCGCCCCAATTCCGCCAACGCGCGGATTCCATCAGCCTTGAGTGTGGAGCCGAAGAGTTTGTGAATCTCTAGGGGGATTTCAGCCTGAATGGCTAACGTGCGCTCATGTTGCCCAATATCCGCCAGCACGCCGGATAAGTTGAGGCACAAGATGTTGGGGATGGTATGGTTCTGCTGAACAAAAGGCCGGAGCAATTCATTTTGAATAAAGTTTAGGCAAGCTTCGTATTGGCGGCTGACGAGGTAGGTGAAGTAGTAATTGCCAATAGCGTTGATGTACCCAACGCTGGAGTTGATGGCTTCGGCGAGTTCAATAGATTGGCGTATATAATTTTCCGCCAGTAAGGGGCGGCCCAAACTGCGGTGAAGCATGCCGATAATGTTCAACGCATGGCACTCAGATTCTCGGTCTCCCAACTGCCGATGCAGAGCCAACGCCTGCTCGGCCACTCGCAACGCTTCCTCGTCTTTGTCTTCATCCTTCAGCAAAATGGCAATCCGGCGCAAACTGGTAGCTTCTTGCCGTTTATCTTTGGCTTGCTGGCTCAACGCCAAAGCTTCCCGCACAATGGTTTGCGCTTCAGCCATTTCATTCAAATCACTCAATACCAAAGAGAGCGTGTGCAAGCTTTCTGCCGCTTCGCTTAGTAACCCTTCGCGCTTAAAAATCTCAGCGGCGGCGCGCAAGGCATCCCGGCTTTGGGTGAAGTTGTTTAAGAGTCGCGTAATCCAGCCCAGTTGAATTAAGGCGCGGCCCTCGCGCGCTGGGTCTTTGAGTTGGCGCGCCAGTTCCACCGCCCGCTGGGCCTGCGAGTCTTTGCCCACAAAGCCCACCGCCGCCTCATAATCGCCTTGCGCCAGCAGAGCCTCCAACCGGCGCGCATCATCATCCAGTTTTTCGGCCAAAGCTGTTAAGGCTTCCACATCTGTTTTTTGCTCGGGGCGGCGGCCCACAAAATCATACAGCCGTGCGCGGGAGGCCAACAGTTCAAATTGGTCTGATTCACCCTCGGGCATCAGCGTCAGTGCTTCAGTGTAAAACCGAATGGCATCATCATTGGCATACACGGCGCGGGCGCGGTCTCCGGCTTTGCGGTAATACAGCCGTGCGCGGGTTTCATCACCAGCTTGGCCGTAGTGATAGGCCAAAGTTTCAAAATCATCGGGGCGCAGTTGCTCCAGCGCGGCGGCCACCCGCTTGTGCATGCGGTGGCGGCGCAAACCACTCACACTCTCACGGAGGGCGGCCGGGATGAGGGCGTGCACAAACGTAAACGCCTCGCGCCCAGCATTGCGCACGCCGCGCAATTCTTCAATCAGTTGCGCACGCTCGGCCGTTTCTAACGCTTCCACTAACGCGTCCTCGTTAAGCTCACCGGCGCGCAAAAGCAGAGGAAAATCAAACTCACGGCCAATTACAGCCGCCAACCGTAAAGCCGTTTGCGCCGCATCCAAGAGTTGGCTTACACGCGATTGAATGGCCACGCGTACGCTTTGCGGAATTTGCAGGCTCGCTAAATCGCGCCGTTGCCAAGTGCCGTTTTCACGGTAAATGGCGCCCTGCTCCACCAGCGCTTTGCACACTTCTTCAATAAAGAACGGGTTGCCCTCCGTCTCGCGGTACAAATCATCCAGCAATTCATCAGAGATTTCCGTCTCAAACATTACTTCCAACAAAGTGCGGGCTTGCTCGCGTGTTAGCCGCGTAAGTTTTAGCCGGGCGGCCAAGCGCTCGCGTTGCAAATCGGCCACCACATCATTCAGCGCGCGAGATTGGTCTAACTCCACTTCTCGGTACGTGAGCACTAGCAAAACCGGAAGCCGCAAACTGCGCAGGCGGCGGGCCAAGTGGCGGATGAGGTAGAGGGTGCCACTATCCGCCCAGTGGGCGTCATCCAGCACCAAACAGAGCGGCTGGCGGCGAGCTTGCCGTGCGCATAATTCCAGCGCACTTTCAAACAGCCGTTGTTGCTCCGCTTGTGGCTCTAGCGGCGGGTTGTGCGGCACGTTGGGAAACTGGGAGTGCAGGGCGGGCGCAATGGTGAGCAAATCGGCGAGGATGAGTTGCGGCAATTCTCCCTCACCCCCGGCCTCCTCACCCGTGGGGAGAGGGGCAGTAAGTGGCGAGGCCGCTTGCACAATTTGCGCCAAAGGCGCGTACGGCGCACTGCCCTCGGCGTAGCACTCGCCCATGTAGGCCGCGCCGCCGGAAACTTCTACGAGCGTCATCAACTCCCGCACCAAGCGTGTTTTGCCAATGCCTGGCTCACCACTGATGAGGAGCACTTGGCTCTCGCCAGCCTTTACTTGTTTCCACAGCGCCGTCATTTCGGCACGCTCGGCTTCACGGCCTATGAGACGGCCACGCACCAACCTATCTAAAGGCGAGGCGGGGCTTTCGCTACCCGCCGTTGCGCCCCGTTCAATCGCTTCCAGCGCGTGCAAAACTTCCCCGGCAGAGGCGGGCCGCTCGTCCGGGGCTTTCGCCAACAGCCGCACAATCAACTCATCCAGCGCGGGTGAAAGTTCTGGCTGGTGGGTGCGCGGCGGCACGATGGGCGCATACAAGTGTTGTGAGAGCACGGCGAGTGGATCTTCAGCATTGAAGGGCAGTTTGCCCGTGGTGAGTTCATACAGCACTACGCCCAACGCGTATAAATCCGTGCGGCCATCCACGGCTTGCCCCATGATTTGTTCCGGCGCAATATAAAACACCGTGCCGGTGAGGGAGCCTTCTTGCGTCACGCGTGAAGCTACAGAGCGCGCGAGGCCAAAATCCGTTAGCTTTACTTGGCCAGTAGTGGTGAGCAAAACGTTCTCCAGCTTTAAGTCACGGTGAACAATTTGGCTGGTATGCGCGTGCTCTAGCGCGGCGCAAATTTGCTTGGCGGTACTGAAAATTTCTTCCGGCGGCAGGGGCCAGCGTTGATAAAGTGATTGGCCATCCACCCACTCCATCACAATGAAGGGCGTGCCGTCCTCGCCTTCTCCGGCATCAAACACGCTCACAATGTTGGGATGGTTGAGGCGGGCGGCGGCGCGGGCTTCGCGGAGGAGGCGGGTGCGGCCTTCCGTGCCGAGGTTGGTTTGGGTG
>JAEURM010000108.1 GCA_016789245.1 Anaerolineales bacterium | reverse complement strand
TGCCCACTTTCGTTTCTCCGTATAACAGCCCTGAACCCCTAGAAAGTTTTTTAGTTTTTAGCGCACCCCCGCGTGAAAACGTGCCCGATGGGCAAATTCACTGGGTAGATGCGGAAGTGCCCGGCATTGATGTGCGCGGGCCAGATGGTCTTCTGCGCAACATGTGCCCGGAAGACGGTTTGGCATGGACTTTGGCAGAAGGGGATACGGTGGGCGGCGGCGGCCAGTTTGTGGCGGTGGAATGTTTGGGGGCCGCCGAGGGCTGGCAAATGCTCGGTTTTCATTTGTGCGAGATTCAAATTCAGGCTAGTATAAGCAGTTCTGAGCGGCACTACACTAGGGTGCCGCCCGGCGCACCATTGGCGCGGGAGTGTACCCACACCCACCTTAGCTTAGGCTACTACGCCGAACCGGAAGCTAAGCGCGAAGTAGGTTGCCCGCAGTGGTATGTGCAGGGCCGGTATTGGGTAAACCCGGTCTGTTTGGCGCAGGCGCGCGCCCTGCCCGCCCTTCTGCCCAATTACTTGGCGCGGGAGGATGATTGGGAATTGCGCCTTCTGCGGCCCGAAGTTTTGGAGCCCTTACGCACGTGGGCTTTACCGGGATTGTTGGTGATGCTTGGGCTGTATGTGTACGTCAGCCTTAGCCGCCCGGCGGCCGAGCCAAAGGCCGCCAAACCGTTCACCATTTCTTTGGTGAAGAGCGGCATTTGGCTAGGCGGTGCCGCGCTGTTAGTGATAATTTCTGCCGGGCCGGTGTGGCCCGTGGGCGGCTTCCAGTTTGGTGTGTACTCCGCCGCCGATGCACCTTATCAACAAATGGCCCAAGCGGTGGGCTACCGTGATTGGCAATTACTCAAAGCCTTTTACGCCGTAGCCGTGCCGCGCAATGCTCAAGGCCGCCCCGCAACTGCCCTTGAACCGGGCAAAATCTTTCCGCCAGAGGCCGCCGCCGCCATTCCCTTTGGCGAAACCAACGCGGAAGACTGGGGCAGGTTAGTTGACCCCACGCAACCCGGCCCATACGGCCAATTTAAGGCGTGGGAGGCCGTGGTGGAAAGGTGGCCGGTAAGCACGTATGAGCGTTGGGTGTTGGGCCTAAGTGTTTCGCGCACGGCGCAGGCGCAGAGAGATGGCCTAACGGCCATTGCCAACAATCCGGCCATGCTGGCGTTGGGCTTACGGTTGGGCAAAACCATCCGTGCCGAAGATTTATACGGCTCCTCCGCCGGTGCGTTAGGCCGCACACAAATTCTGCCCAGCCATTTTGCGCCCAGTGGCTTATGCGGTGATATGGTCTCCACTGATGTGTGGAATGACCCACTGGCCGTGGCTGAATGCACCACTCGCTACTTAGCCGTAAGCGGGTGCTGGGGCAGTTGGTACGCCAACGGTGATGTTTGGTCAGCGTTGTGCAGTTACAACCCCGGCGCGTGGGAGGTGGCGGAACATGATTGGTACTGGAATGTTCTGCAAGACCGGATGACGCGGCTAGCGGCGGCGGAAATAGCCTTTAGTGTGAGTGTGCCAGCCGAGCGGCTAGCGGCGGCAGAGATAGAATTCGGTGCGAACGTAGACAGCCGCCCGGTTACGGCCGTTGCCACGGATACCGTTTCTGCCTCAGGCCCCAGCATGGAGTGGGCCACGGCTTTTACAACCACAGAGGCGTTATCTTCATCCGCACCGTTCAGTGAAACGGTAAGCGTTACAAATGTGAGCGCGGGTGAACATTTAGTGCCCACGCCGGTGTTGGGCTTAATGATGACGCAAGCACTGTTACAAAATGGGCAAGGCGCTACTGCCCTGCCCGGCCCGGTAGCTGAGGCGGCCATGCTGTTAGTGCCGCAAGTGCAAACCCCAGAGCAACGCGCTGTAGTGCGTGGCCTGTATCGGGTGTTTCGGGCTTGGTTACTTATTTATTACACGCCAGAAGATTTGCTGGCGTTAGGTGTGCAATTTTGAGTTTGAGCGCGCGTTAGGCGCAAGAGGAGCAACAACATGCAACAAATCCAAAAAACTGTGGACCAATTTCTCGGTTCCATCGTTGGCGTTGGGCTAATCTGCTTTGCATCCTTTATTTTGTTGCTGGCAAGCGCCCAACTTAACCAAAGCCGTTTGGGTGATTTGCTGGCCGGGTTAGCGGGTGAAACCGCCCGCACCGCCCGCACCGAAAGTTTTGCTTATTGGGGCCGTGTGGGTGGCGAAGTGGCCAGCGGCTTGGGCTATGGTCAACCTCTCAGCACGGGCGGTGGCTCAGCCGTTGTAATTACACCAGTGGTGATTGTGGCCACGCAAGCGCCCAGCAACAGCACACCCGCGCCACAAGCCACCGCTCGGCCCTCCGCTTACATCCGCAGTTCGCCCCTTTCAGAGGGTGGCCTATTGTTGTGGCGCGGCTTAGATGCGGCCGGCCAAACTTTGCCGTTAGGCGTGAGTTTGCAAAACGTACAAAACCAAGTACGCACCGCTCTGCAACAAAACTCCGGAGATTTGCTGGCGCTTTGGCTCCAAAGCAAACTCAAAACCTGTGAGCCGCTTTACAACCAAATGGTGCAGGCCAATTATCAAGATGTGGCCCGCGCCGCTGAAATCCGCACCGCCGCGGATGCCTTAATCAATCAATGTAACTCACGCTTGTATGAAGCTTATGCCCGCAAACGCTGGGCCAGCATTACCCAGTGGCTTTCTGTGATTCCAGTTGATACCACCCAAGCCAGTGCCTTGTTAGGTGGGTTACGCATTACGATTGGCAACAAGATTGATGGCCCAGCGCGGCAAATCCGCGAACAAGATAATGTGGAAGTTTCGATTCAATCTTTTACTGAATTTGGCTTAAGTGGTGTGACTTTCCGTTTGCCAGCCATCGTCATCAACCAGTTGTTGGGAGTTGATGCTTGGCAACTCAACAGCGGCCCGTACACCGTACCCGGCACGCTCTTCCCCAGCACCACCGCTGAACCCACTCTGCCCACGGAAGCGGATTTAACGCCACCCTCCGGCCAAGTGAGCACCACCACCGGCAGTATCGTGGATGGCGCCCAAAGCAAACCGGCCAGTGGCACGTATGTGGTGCAATCGGGCGATACGCTGTACAAAATTGCACGCACCTTTGGCGTTTCGCCCCAAGATTTAATTGCGGCCAACCAAAATGTGGTGGGCTTCAACCCAGATTTCATCCAAGTTGGGATGGAATTGCGGATACCGTAAGTTACGAGCCAACCCTTAGGGTTTATGATGGAGGTAGTGAGATGAGCGAAAATTCTTCCAACCCAACTTCTAAAAAGAACCTGTTTGAGGAGACTTTTGTGGAGGGTAGCATGGCCCACTATGCGCTCCTGTTTTTCTTTGGTTTGGTAACGTGGGGTATTGCCGCCTTCATGTGGCTTCAGCTATACACCTGGTTTGCCGTTATCACCGAGCCCACCATCATCTTCACCTTGCCCGCCCTATTTTTGCCTTACGTCTTTTATAGCTTTTACCGCAACGCCGCGGCGCCGGGCAAATACCGGCAAGACCAACTGGAATATTTGGGCAACGGCGATGCCAATAACGGCGTGGTGATGATTTTTATTTTTGTGTTCTGGAGCATCTTGTACTGGAACTTAATTGCCGAAGCCGTTACGCCGCTCAACATCAGCATCTGGGGCTTGCTCACCATCTTTGGCATGTTCTTTATCCGCTCCACGTTGTTCCGCGAGGCGGGCAAAGTGGCCGGTTCCCAGCCGAGCGCGGGGGTCTCGGCTCCGGAAAAATCCAAAAGTTAACCCGTCTGCCCAACCCGTTGTTTTAGAGCCGTTTACGGTTACGCCTTACGTTTTCATGCTTTTGCTCCGCCCAGATTTCTTTCTCTGGGGGGTGGTTTCACTGTTGGCCGTAGCCGCCTTATGGATTGCGAATGTTTTAGGCTATTTCGATATTATCTGGTTGGCACTGGGCATTACCGTTATTGTTGCGGCTACTTTTTGGCGTTGGGGCCGTTACTTCCTCATCTACATGACGGTGGACCCCACCGCAAACAATGGCAATGGCCGCGTCACGGTGGAACGCATCATCCCGGCCCCCAATCTGCCGGAACAAGCGGAAATGTCTCTGCAAGATGCGGCGGAAGGCGTGATTGAAGTGAATACGGTGGGCATCCTCAACAACCTAATTACGATTCTTAAGCCCCTACGTTTTCTCCGGGGTTTGACGATTGGTGATTTGACCTTACGCGCCAAGAGTGGTGCGGCACGCATCACCATGTACAACATTCAAGACCCGGAACGGGTAAAAGACCGGATTCAAAAGTATTGGAAGGAAATTGCCAAGAAGCAAACGGCCAAGAAAGCGCTGGAAGACGAAGAAGCGCAAATTCGCCGGATGACGGTGGCCGTGGCGCAAGGATTTTATTGGGCGCAAAGCGCGGAGTTCCAAAAGTTTTGGCTCAATAAAGATGGCACGCCCGAGCCGCCCAAAACAATGCCGTACAAAAACCTACCGGCGGCGGAAGAAAAGCCCACCGCCCAGCCAGCGGCTGAGGAGAAGCCAGCCGCAGAACCTACTCAACCGCCGGGTGAAGAGGCCAAACCGGCCACTTCTGCCGCGCCGCCCGCAGAATCACCACCGCCCCCTCAGCCACCTGCCAACGGCAATGGGCATCCAACCTAATTCACCTAAACCGCGCCGAACATTAATCGGCGCGGTTTGTTTTATTCATGGTAGCATCAACTCATCATGACCAACACCTCGGATGCCGATGTTTTGGAATGGACAATTGCCGATGGGGTATTGGGCTGGGACAGCGCCGAAGACTTTTTTGCGCCTGATACGCCGTTAGACCATAAAGTGGCCCCGGCCCCCATTTCATTCAAACAGTGGGGCGTGCTCATCTGCGCGGCGTTGGGGGTGCTAACGGGGGTGTGGCTCATCTCAGCGTGGGATACACTCAGCGCGCACTTAGCCGTACGGCAAACGATTACGCGCGAGATGGCGGCCGAGCTAGCCGGTGATACGGCCCTGTTGGCTCAGCTTTCCACTACCACGGAGCGTGTGTGGCTGGAACAACGGTTGGAGCGTACGGCCAATAATTTGCCCGCGTGGCTTCCCTTGCCCGGCCTGCGGCCCGCGCCCCAGCCTCCACAATTGCAAACGGTTACCTTCCTCAACCCTAACTTAGCCCAAGCCGAATTTACCCGCCCCTTTAGCTTGCCCGATGGCACAACTTTGACGTTTTCCCTGCCGCAGTTTTACGCCCGCACTGAACTAGCGGAATGGAAACGTGTGCCCACGCCGGAAAGTTATTGGGGCGAAGAGCGGCATTTACAGGGCCAGTATTTGGCCCTAAGTTTTTACGCGGCTGATGCAGAGTTTGCGGCCGAGTTGTTGGCATACGTGGAAAACGTTTTGGCGCAAACGTGCGGCGCGTGGGAATGCCCAGCGGCAGAGCCCCTAAAAGTGGAGTTGGGCCGGCGTTATTTGCTCTCGGTGGAAATTCCCACGTTGAGGCCAGATGACCCATTGTTGTTTGCGTTGCTTCCACCACATCTTACGCGCTTTCCGTATGCCCTGCTCATTCCTTCCCCGCATGAGGTGGGCTACCCGGCGGATGAAGCCGCCCGCACCTTTCTCAAACGGGCTTTGGCTACGCAGGTGTTGTTTGCCGCCGCAGACCGGTTTGCATTTGGCAAGCGGAGCGGCGCGGATGTGGGCAACGCGTTTTTATACGCGCTAGTGGCCCGCCGCGCCGTGCAGTTGGGTTTGGATGAGGCTTACACGATGGCCGTTACATCTGTTCCGGTTTCAGACCGAATGACGGCTGACCGGTGGTGGAATTTCCGCACCGGCACGTGGCGGCGGCCCGATATTTTGCGCAACACGGTGGCGTTGGTCAATCAATGGCTTCCGCCCCATTACTCGAATGCGGATGTGGAACTTCTGCGGCAAATTGGCGCGGCACAATCCGTGGAAGAATGGTTGCAGTTGGGGCTAGGCCTTTCACCCTCACAAGCGCGAGCTTGGGTGGAGGCCTCCATTCAACCGTGAGGGTATTAGGCCGAGTATAATCAGCCCATCCCAATTTGGAGATTTAGGATTCATGACAAACAAGCAAGGCCGTGTATTTTCTGGCGCGCGCCCCACGGGCCGCCAGCATTTGGGTAATTATTTAGGGGCCATTAAAAACTATGTAGCCCTGCAAGATAATTACGAATGTGTGTATTGCATTGTAGATTTACATGCCCTCACCACGCTGGAAGAGCGTGAAGATTTACGGCAGAACACGGCGGATATGGCGCTAGATTGGCTGGCGGCGGGTATTCGGCCGGAGGAAAGCATTGTGTTTGTGCAAAGCCACGTGCCCGAGGTGACCGAACTGCACACGATCCTGAGCATGTTCACGCCGCTCGGCAAGCTGACGGACTTGCCCACCTTCAAGGAAAAGGTGGCCCAGCAACCGCACAACATCAACTATGGCTTGGTGGGCTATCCGGTGCTCATGTCTGCGGATATTACGCTGTACAAAGCGAGTGTGGTGCCGGTGGGCGTTGACCAAGCCTCTCACATTGAGTTTACACGCGAGGTGGTGCGCACCTTCAACCACCGCACGGGCCG
>JAEURM010000107.1 GCA_016789245.1 Anaerolineales bacterium | reverse complement strand
GGTTTTTTCTCAGCCCTCACTTCCGGCGCTTTTGGCTACCGTTTATTGAGCGATACCGGCGTGCTGACGTTGCCCGGCGTTGCTGTAGCCCGCTGGCTGGATTTGTGGGTTTGGATTCCGGCCAACTTGCTCCCGTTGACGTTTCTCCTTTTACTTTTTCCCGACGGTCATCTGCCTTCCAGACGTTGGTGGCCCGTTGGCTGGGCGGCCGGTTTAGGGCTGGCTTTCATTATCATCGCAGTCGCCTTGCACCCCAGCCCGCCCATTGAACCTACGCCCACGCCCAACCCGTTTGGGATGACGAGCGCCGTGGCCGTGTTGGATGGGCTATGGGTGGTGGCGGGTGTTTTAGTGGCCGTTGGCATGATTGGTTCACTGGCGGCGCTGGTCGTCCGCTTCCGGCGCGTGCGGGGGATTGCGCGTGAGCAATTAAAGGGTTTGGTTTATGCCACCAGTTTAGCGTTATTAATCGCGGCGCTCCTTTACGGTGCGGCTACTTTTTGGCTCAATCCGTTGCTGGCCTTTGAAATTACGCTCATTAGCTCCTCGGCCGTCATTGCCGTCATCGCCACCGCCGTCAGCCTCGCCATCTTGCGCTACCGGCTGTTTGAGATTGATTTGGTCATCAACCGCACACTGGTGTACGGCTTGTTGACTTTGATTGTGGCCGGACTGTATGTGCTGGTGGTGGGCGGATTGGGCGTAATGTTCCAAGCGGCTGGCAATTGGGCCTTCTCGCTTTTAGGCGTGGGCCTTGTGGCGCTGGTAGTTCAGTCGGTGCGTCAGCAGTTGCAAAGCGCCGTCAATCGGCTGATGTACGGCGAACGCGATGACCCCGTGAGTGTGCTCAATCGGTTGGGTGCGCGGCTAGAAGCCACCCTCGCGCCGGAGGCCGTTCTGCCCGTGTTGGCAGAAACGGTGGGGCAAACTCTAAAATTGCCGTATGTGGCTATCAAGGTGAATGAAAGCCTCGCCGCCGAATATTCAAATGCCGGAACGCCGCCATCGGCGGGCTTGCAAGCCATTCCGCTCAAACATCAATTTGAAACCATTGGCTTCTTGCTCGTGGCCCCACGCGCGCCCGGTGAGCCATTCAGCCCGCTAGATCAGCATCTGTTGGAGAACATTGCGCGGCAGGCCGGGATGGCGGTACATGCCGTGAGTTTGACCAAAGACTTGCAGACCGCGCGCCAAAGTTTAGTGACGGCGCGGGAAGAAGAACGCCGCCGCTTGCGCCGCGATTTGCATGATGGCCTGGGGCCGGCGCTGGCCAGCCAGGGCCTAAAGCTGGCCGCCGCCAAACAATTGCTTCAACATGACCCGGCCTCGGCTGAGCCGCTGTTGAATGAAGTGATGGCCCAAACCCAAGAAACCGTGAGCGATGTGCGCCGCTTGGTGTACGGTTTGCGCCCACCAGCTTTGGATGAGCGCGGCTTGGCCGAGGCCATTCGTGACCATGTGACGCAATCCGTGAATGGTAGCCTGCGGGTGGAAGTGGGTGAACTGCCCGCCGCTCTGCCCGCATTACCCGCCGCTGTGGAAGTGGCCGCCTATCGCATCGCACTCGAAGCGCTGACCAACGTCATTCGGCACGCGCACGCCCAACAGTGCTCAATCCAATTTCAAGGCAATGCGCATGAGTTGCGGATTGAAATTGCGGATGATGGCCGCGGCCTGCCCGCCGAATTACGGGCGGGGGTGGGCCTGCGCTCCATGCGGGAGCGCGCCGAAGAACTCGGCGGCTCGCTCAAAGTACAAGCTGGCCTAAATGGCGGCACGCAAGTCAGCGCGGCTTTGCCGCTGGGCGAGAGTACAATCACTCGCTAAACCCATGAACAAAATTCGCGTTCTAATTGCTGATGACCATACGCTCTTCCGCGCGGGCCTGCGCGCCCTGCTCACCGCCATGCCGGATATTGAAGTGGTGGGTGAGGCCACCGATGGTGAAAACACACTCACCCAAGTCACGGCGGTGAAGCCGGATGTGGTGTTGATGGATATTCACATGCCAGGCATGAACGGCATTGAAGCCACGCGCCGCGTTCTGGCGGAACAACCGGGCTTGGGCATCATCATGGTGACGATGCTGGAAGATGATGCCTCCGTGTTTGCGGCCATGAAGGCTGGGGCGCGTGGCTATGTGTTGAAGGGCGCGCATCACGATGAAATTTTGTTGGCCATTCGGGCGGTGGCGGGCGGGCAGGCGGTGTTTGGCCCGGCCATTGCGGCGCGCATGATGACGTTCTTTCAGAATTTGAACGCCGCTCCCAACCCCGCCGCGCCCAGCGAGGCGTTTCCAGAACTCACGGAGCGCGAACGCGAAGTTCTGCAATTAATGACGCAGGGCGCCGATAACAAATCTATCGCCGAAAAGCTCGTCATCAGCGGCAAGACGGTGAGCAACCATATCACCAGTATCTTTAGCAAACTGCAAGTGGCCGACCGCGCCCAAGCCATTCTCCGTGCACGTGAGGCGGGGCTAGGCCGGACGGACAATTAATTGGAGACGATAGCATGCACTACAAAAATTTAGTTAACCGTCTGCAAGGCTTAGCCTGCATCCTTGGCCCGCTTCTTGGTTTGTTGGCCGCGTTGGCCTTTTTAGCTGGTCAGCAAGCTTTAGAAGGCGTGATTGGATACTATGGCATGATTCTGTTCATCCCTCTGTATTTGGCTTTGGCTGGAATCATCGGCCAGCAAATGCCTATCTACGGTTTGCTGTGCATCATATTGGGCCTGTTTGCCGGAGCGTTCGGCCCGTTTGGTTTGGCCATGCGCGTGGTTTACGTTGCATTGGTGCGCGCCGAGGTGCCCAGTGCCGTTTCCGCCGGGAACTTTGATGCGGCCATGGCGACTTTGTTTTATGCGCACCCTGAGTTTGTGCTGATGGGCATTTTAGGTTTGTTGTGGCCGCTCACCCATGTGATAAACGGCATTGGTTTATTGCGCTTAGGACGTTCGTCAATTGGGTCAGGTCTCTTTCTAATTGCTGGCGGAGTGTGCTTTTTTATCGCCCAAGCCTTAGCCATTGAACTGCCCGTGCTTTACCCGTTGGCCATGGCGCTCTTGTTGGCTGGCTCAGCGCCCATTGGTTGGCAGTTGTTAAAGAGCGGGCCGAGCGATTTCGCGCATTCAAATTCACTGAGTGTACGCGGCTAAAACGGATAATGTTCGCCCGTAACGCGCGCCGTAACGTTTTTTGGACGGGTGTGTGCTAAATTCAATGGAGTTGAATGCCATGAGTATGTTCAAAACCTCCGAAGGCCAAGCCCGTTACTTTGCCGCGTATGACTCCACGCTGGCCCTGTGGCCTGTGCCGGTCGAGTCTGTGGCTGTGCCAACGCGCTTTGGCAAAACTCATGTGAACGTGTGTGGCCCGCAAAATGCCCCTCCGCTGGTGCTCATTCACGGGCAGGCTATTAGCTCCACCATGTGGTATCCCAACGTAGGCGCGTTGAGCCAGCACTATAGCATTTATGCGCCGGATATTTTGGGCGATATGGGCAAGAGCGTGCAAACGCAACCCTTCAAACAACCCAGTGATTTTGCAGATTGGATAGGCGAGTTACTGGACGGATTGCAAGTTGAACGCGCCGCGTTGGCGGGCCTTTCTTACGGCGGCTTTGTGGCGGCCCAAACGGCACTCTCTCGCCCGGAGCGCGTGACCAAACTCATTCTCATGGCCCCGGCTAGTCTTTTATCCATTCGGCCCGTGTTCTTCTTACGGATGTTCCTCATCCTGTGGCCGGGCTTATCCACTGCCACGCGCCAAAAACTCATCACCGGCACGGCCAATCCGCTTGCCGCGCCCGCCATCCGGCAGATGATGACGACGACGGATTTTCGCTACAGCATGTACCTCCCGCCCAACTTCACCGATGAACAACTCCGCCAAATCCGCACGCCCACTTTGTTGATGTTAGGGGATGGTGAAGTGATTTATGATTACAAGGCCGCCCTCAGCCGCGCCCAAAAATTTATCCCCAATCTGCAAACCGCCCTCATCCCCAACGCCGGCCATGCCCTGAATTTTGACCAGCCGGAAATGGTGAACGCCCGTATCTTGGAGTTTCTCACATAAAAATCCTCCTGTCCTCCTTTGGCACGCGCGGCGATGTTCAACCTTACCTAGCGCTGGCCGTTGGCCTGCAACGCGCTGGGCATCAGGCTACCCTCGCTACATCTTACAACTACACTGAATGGATTGAATCGTATGGGGTGAGGGCGCATCCGGTCAGTTTTAGCGTGCAAGAGTTTACATTAAGGCCGGAAACGCAAGCCGTCATCAAGAGCGGAAACTTTATTCGGCAAATGGGGATGATGCGGGACATGATGCGTCGGGGCGCTGACGCGCAGGAGGAAGTGTGGGCGGCTATTCAGGAGGTGGACTTTGCCATTCAAAGCCCCACCGCCAGCGGTGCGTTGGAAGCGGTGAGTGTGCGAAAGATTCCGGCGGCTTTTGCAGTTCCCGTTCCCTTTACACCCACGCGGGCGTTTCCTTCGTTCTTTATGGGCACGCGCTTTTCTTTGGGCGCGGGCTACAACCGTTTCACTCATACCCTCATGCACGGCGTGTTGTGGAACATCATGAGCGGGCCACTCACTAATCCACTGCGCAAGAAACTGGGCCTACGGCCTTGGCGATCATACGCAGAATTGATGGCTTATAGCCGCAGTGTGAATACGCCGTGGCTCAACGGCTTTAGCCCCCACGTCCTCCCCAAACCAGCGGATTGGGACGAATATCAGCACATCACCGGCTATTGGTTTTTGGAGGTGCCTAATGATTGGCAACCGCCCGAAGCCTTGGTGCGTTTTTTAGAGAGTGGCCCACCGCCCGTTTACGTTGGCTTTGGTAGTATGAGCCATGAAAACCCAGAACGCCAAACCCGCCTCGCCCTGCGGGCGCTGGAACTAAGCGGGCAACGCGGCGTGCTGGCGGCGGGGTGGGGCGGCCTAACGAGCGAGGCACTCCCACCTAACGTCTTTTTTGTTGAAGATGTGCCGCACAGCTGGCTTTTTCCACGCATGGCGGCGGTGGTGCATCATGGTGGGGCCGGCACTACCGGCGCGGGGTTGCGGGCAGGCGTGCCGAACATCGTCACTGCTTTTGCGCCCAACGACCAAGTGGCGTGGGCTGATGTGGTGGTGAAGTTGGGCGTTGGCCCGCGCGTCCCAAGCATCAAAAAACTCACCGCCGAAAAACTAGCCGAGGCGATTAACACTGCCATCAACGATTCCGCGCTACGCGCGCGCGCCGCTGCGCTGGGCGAAAAAATCCGCGCCGAGGAGGGGGTGGCGCGGGCAGTGGAAATCATTGAGCGGCATGCGGAGCATCATTAATGCAAAGCACCTTTATCACTCAACTCACACAGGTAACTCCAGAGTGGCTCACGCATGCGCTCACCACCAGCGGCGCGCTTACGGCGGGCGCGGTGGAGGCCATTGAAGTGGAAACGGGCCGGGGCAACTGGTCTGCTAACGCGCGGCTGAAAGTGCGTTACAGCGCAGATGCGCACGGCGCACGGCCTGAGCGGCTGTTTCTAAAAATGGTGCAGGCAGATTTAGGGGATGATTTCTTTGGCGCTTCCGAGGTGAATTACTACAGGCGCGATTACGTGGGCGTGGGAGATGCGCCACTTTTACGTTGCTACTCGGCGGCCTACTCTGAAGCCGAGCGGCGTTACTACTTGCTACTGGATGATGTGACCGAGACGCACGTGGAAGCCGCCGCGAAAACACCCACATTTGAATACGGCTTGGCGCTGGCCGAAGGGCTGGCCGCATTGCACGCGCACCATTGGGCCACGCCGCCGCAACATAGCGCCGCGCATATTCTGCGGTTTGCGGATATGGCCGAGCAAGGCTTGAGCCACATTCTGCAACATCATGCCGCCGTGTTACAGCCGCATTGGCCAGAATTTCTGCGCACGTTTTTCGCTCATCATCCACCAAAAATGCTAGCCCGCACTTCAACGCCAAACGGCTTCACCCTCATTCACGGCGATGTGGGCCACAATAATATTTTGGTGCCACGTGAAGGGATGCGGCCTATTTTCATCATAGACCGCCAACCCTTTGATTGGAGTTTAACCACTTGGTTGGGCGTTTATGATTTGGCTTATGCGATGGTGTTGGATTGGGAGATAGAAACACGGCGGCAGTTAGAAGTGCCGGTGCTGAAGCACTATCACGCTAGCTTGCTTCAGCGCGGCGTGAAGGATTACGCGTGGGAGCAGTTGTGGGATGACTATCGGCTGTGCGTGGCGATGGGCATTTACATTGCAGTGGAATATTGCCGTGGCTCCGGCGCGGAGTTGGTGAACGTGTGGCTTCCCATGCTCCAACGTGCGCTGACAGCGTGTGATGATTTGCAGTGCGGGGAGTTGTGGCGCAATTAAGCTACTGGCCCGCTATTTGAATAGCGGGCCAGTAGCAAAGCTAACCTAATTTTGTGCGGCCACTTTTTGGCCCAACGCCATGGCGCGTTGATCTGGGCCATTTTCCAAATACGCCTTCAAGTTGCCTAGGAAGAAGCCCCACGCTTGCGCCGTCATCTCGTAAATTTGTTCCCACTCGCCGCCTGTTTTGTAGCCGGTGTGATTCAAATCAAGTTGGGTGCCACCGGCTACGGCATTCAAGCTAAATTCCACTTCTGTGTTGTGGCCTCGGCCCTCATTGCCGGCCTCCCACGGATAACGCAGTTTGCGGTTGGCCGTCACTTCCA
>JAEURM010000106.1 GCA_016789245.1 Anaerolineales bacterium | reverse complement strand
GCGCTTCTCTATCTGGTAAGTCTCAATCTCGCCCCGCATGGCCTGTTGCATTAGTTCCAGATTCTTGTTGATATCATCCGGATGCGTGATGCTGGCAAACGTGCATTGCAGAAGCTCCTCCGCCGGGTAACCTAACATAGTGCATAGCGCCCGGTTAACGCGCACAAAGCGCCCATCTAAATCTGAGATGGCCATTGGGATGGGCGCTTGATCAAACATCAGCGCCAAATCTTTTTCACTGGCATGTAAAGCTTGTTGGGCTTGCTCCCGTTTGACGATTTCTTGGCGGAGTTCCACCTCGCGTGCTTGCGCCGCGTAAAGCGCGCCATGAAGCCGCCAGCTAAAAAACCGTGCAAACAACCCAATGGCAATGATGATGGCCGTAGCTTGCAAACCACGCCCAGCCACAATATCCCACCGAGTGGTTTGCGTGAGAATAGGGAGGTACCCATTAGCTTCTAAGGTTGAGCCGCCGATTAGTAGTGAGCCTATGGCCAAATAGCTAAGGATAAGCCAACGCCACGGCAGTACCAAGCCAACTGCTAAAATCACAAATATAGAAAACAGAATTAATACAACTTGGCTATTATTAATGCCATTAAAAACCCCTGTGATGAAAGCGGCCAGCAAAATTGCAACGGTCAGTAACCCAACAGCGGCCCGAAATTGCCCTCGCCGTAACCAAAATAATACCAATACTGCACTTGAGATACTAAATACAAAGACTACTTGCCAAACCCAAGAATTCCAGCGTCCGGGTATAAATAAATTAAGGACAAAACTCAGGGAAGTAGCTAGCACAAATGCAAAAACGGCCAACTGAAAGGAAGCACTCGCATCCCTTTCAATAGAATCCCGGGCGGGAATATTGGCTAACCACTTCCAGATACGTTCAAACATATTGCTCTACTTGTAATGGGGAACGGGGACTTACGCCGTTCATTTTTCGCGTTGTTGCAAGATATACCAAAGCAAATCATCCTCTGGGTGCGGCACATCTAGCAACGCCAGCATACCTACCAGCTCACCCCGATGGTGAGTGGCATGATTGGCCACGTGCAACATCACCTGACCCAACGGCGCGGAAAATTGCTGGCCACGGGTATTGGTGTAAGTGAAATCAGCATTTAGCCGCACGTTATCCAACTGGGTGAGGAAGGCCCGCATCTGCGCCTCCACCGAGGCCCAAGCGGCGCGCACATCGGCCAACGTTGGATAATCTTCGGCCTGCGCTAGTTGCGCAGGTGCTTGGCCCTGCCAACGTGCGTACCAAATTAGCTCCGCCGCCAGCATATGTGTTACCACTCCATGTACATTGCCCCATGAGTGACCCATGGGTTGGCTCCACTGAGTGGGCATTAGGCGTTCACACGCTTCTAACATCTGGTGCGTCATCCAATAGTGGTAATCGTACATAAACTGAAGAGTGGCGGTGGTTAGCATTGGTGGGCTTTTAGAGATAGGCCAAATTGGCTATGAGTGAATTATGAATTGGCGTAAGCCAAATCCAGTAATTCTAGCGTGTGGTAAATGGGCAGAGGGTCGCTCTTCTTTTGGAGGTGGGTTCGAATTTGAATTAAACACCCGATATTGCCAGTAGCTACGGCTTGCACGCCCGTGTTAAGGATGTTCTGCGCCTTACGGGCGCCGAATTGCGCGGCCAGTGCTGGCTGTTCCAAGTTATAGGTTCCCGCAGAGCCACAGCACATCTCACCTTCCGGAATTTCCGCCAATGTGAGATTGGGAATGCTAGCCAGCAGTTGGCGTGGCGGAGCGGTGAGCGTTTGCGCGTGGGCCAAATGGCACGCATCATGATAAGCCACTTTAAGCGGCTGAGGCAGTGCGGGCGGCGGAGTGAGGCCTAACGCCGTTAAAAACTCGCTCACATCTTTCACGCGGCTGGCAAAGGTCTGCGCCTCGGCTTGTTCCGGCTGACCCGCAAACAGCACGCCATACTCCTTCATGCCAGAGCCACAACCCGCCGCGTTGGTAATAACGGCATCCACATCTTTGGGAAACGCGCGGAAGTTACTGCACGCTAAATTGCGGGCGCGCTCTAACTCTCCCGTATGCAGGCCCAGAGAGCCACAACATCCCTGCCCGCGCGGAATGATTACCTCCACGCCGTTCTTGGCGAGCACACGCAACGTAGCCCAATTGATATTGGGCGCCAGTACTTGTTGCACACAGCCCGCCAACAGCGCCACGCGCGCACGCCGCTGGCCCTCCGCCGGGTAAATTTCCGGCAGGGGTTGCGCGTTAGGCAATTCATCTGGCAGAAGATTGAGCATGCCCTGAAACTGCGTGGGCAAAACGCCTTGCACCAGCTTGCCCACTTTGCCCGTTAGCGCCGCCAGCCGAAAACGGTCTGGGTACGGCAGAGTTTCATGCACCAGTGTTTTAGCGGCTCGGTCAATCAAACTTTGTGGGCGGTGCGGGGCGGCGTACGCGCGGTACAGCGGAAGCAACTCACCGTAAGGCACGCCGCTGGGGCATGCGGGCACACAGGCCACACAGCCCAAACACCGGTCAATGTGCGGCAGAGTTTCTTCAACCGTCAGCGTTCCCTCCAGCGCAGATTTCATCAGCATGATGCGGCCCCGTGGTGAATCCATCTCTTCACCCAGCACGGCGTACGTGGGGCACACGGCTAAACAAAAGCCACAGTGCACGCACTTTTCAATGGCGTGCGCCATCACTTCACCTTCGGCGCCAAGTTGTTGAACGGGGATGGTGTGTTGCATCTTAGGGAGAGAATTAGAGAATTGGAGGAGTAGAGAATACTCTAATTCGCCAATGCTCCAAATTGAGTTGTTTTATCCAAAGCCTGTTTTACTTTGCTAGCAAAAGTGTGATTGGAACGTGAGGCACCTATGAACCGTTGTATGGGTGAGCCGAACAGCTTTTGGCCGGATAAATTTTGCGCGGCGAGCAGAGCGTGCAGGCCGCTCAAATTATCTGCGCCAGCAATGTACGCCACCTGCCCGCCTGCGCTGTAGCGGCGCGTGTAGTTTAGTTTTTCTAGTTCCACATCCAGCGCCGCAATCTTGGCCGGTGTGAGCGGCACTTTTACCAGTGCAACTTCTGGGTTGGCCCACTCAAATTCTCGGATGCCTTGCCAGAGCAAAACATCATTGCCACCTTCCAAAATCTCGCCGCCGCCCAACAACTGCGCCAGCCTATCCAGCCGCGCTGGCAGAGCCTCCCGCAAGCCGCCCAAACGCACATACACGGTTACACTCCGTGCATCGGGCCGCACTTCTAAAGACTCTAAATCCATTTGCGAGCGGTACTGTTTGTAAACGGCTTCCAGCGCTTCTGGCAGGCGGCGGAACTCTACGCGCAAGGTGGCGTAGGCTTGTGGCTTGGGGAACACTTTGAACGCAAGTTCCGTGAGCAAGCCGAGCTGGCCGCAACTGCCCACAAATAGTTTGGGCAAATCAAACCCGGCGGCGTTCTTCACTACTTTGCCGCCCGCGCGCACCAGCTGGCCTTCGCCATTCACCCATTGCACGCCCAAAATAAAATCCCGCACGCCGCCGTAACGGTAGCGCCCCGCCCCGCTTAGGCCGCTGGCCACCGTGCCGCCCAACGTTGCACCTTTGCTCACCAGCGGCGGGTCAAAGGGCAAGTATTGGCCGTGCTCGGCCAGCAAATTTTGCACATCCGCCACGCGCGTGCCCGCCAGCGCCGTAAACGTAAACTCACCGGGGTCATATTCCAGCACGCCCGCCAAGCCGCTCAACTCCATCACCGTCTCACCTTCAGCGGGTGAGGAGAGTGCGCTTTTACTGCCGCCGCCCCGCGCCACCCAACGCGGCGCAACACGGATGAGAGATTGCAAATCAGCGAGGGAGGCGGGGCGGTACATGGTGGTGGAGGATTGGTTAGTGATTAGTGGTTATTCACGTTCAAACTCTAAGGGTCTTATAGACCCTTAGAGTTTAGGTCTATTCGCGTGAAATAATGCCGGCCTTTTCCAGCGGGTGTGGGCCGGTGTGCGTGAGCGCAGGGGCTTCGCCGGTGGGGAAAACTTTGCCACGGTTGGCAATTTGCAGGGTATCCACCACGCACCGCAACTGCCACTGAAAATCTAAATCACTCTCGCTAAACAACTGCGGCATAAACTGGCGCTTTTCCATGCCTACGCCGTGCTCACCCGTAATGGAGCCGCCTATGCGAATGCAAATGGCCATGATTTCAGCGGCCAACGCCTCCGCCCGCTCTAGCGCGCCGTGTTCGCGGCCATCATACAAAATCAGCGGGTGCAGGTTGCCATCTCCGGCGTGAAAGACGTTGGCCACGCGAATGCCGTGTTTGGCGCTCAGTTGGTCAATCTCAGCCAACGCTTGGCCTAATTTGCTACGCGGCACCACACCATCTTGCACAATGTAATCTGGGCTAATGCGGCCCACGGCGGAGAAGGCACTCTTGCGGCCTTTCCAAATGGTGAGCCGCTCGGCTTCCGTCTTGGGCACGCGCACTTCATACGCGCCAGTTCCATCAATCACGCGCATGAGTTGCTTAAATTCTTCTTCCACTGCTTGCGCTTCACCATCTAATTCCACAATCAGCAACGCGGCCGCGCCGGGCGGATAGTTGGCGTGTACGGCGGCCTCAGCGGCCTGAATGCTCAGCTTATCCATAATTTCCATGGCGCCGGGCAAAAGGCCAGAAGCTACCACGGCGGCCACTGCATTGCCTGCTTTTTCCATAGAGTCATACGCCGCTAGCACCGTGCGGAAAACTTCCGGCTTGGGCAAAAGGCGCAGAGTCACTTCCAGCGCCACGCCAAACAAACCTTCACTGCCCACAAACAGGCCGTGCCAATCTGGCCCCACGCTTTCCAAAGATTCACCGCCCAACTGCGCCACTTCCCCATCCGGCAAAACTACTTTTAGGCCCAACACATGGTTGCTCGTCATGCCATACTTCAAGCAGTGTGCGCCGCCGGAATTAAACGCCACGTTGCCGCCAATGGTGCAGATGGGTTGTGAAGAAGGGTCTGGCGCGTAATATAAGCCCTGCGGCGCGGCGGCCTTGGTCACGTTGAGATTAATCACGCCCGGCTCAACTACCGCCATGCGCTCGTTTGCATCCAGCCGCAGAATTTTGTTGAGGCGGTTGAGCGCAATCACCAGCCCATCTTTCACCGGCAGTGAGCCACCGGAAAGTGAAGTGCCACTGCCCCGCGCCACAAACGGAATTTGATGCGCATGGCATAGCTTCACGGCCGCAATCACTTCGGCTTGCGTTTCTGGCAGAACAATTGCTTTGGGTTGAACGTGAAAGGCCGTGAGCGCATCAGATTCATACGCGGCCAAGTGGGCGGTGTTGGTGAGGAGCCGCTCGGCTGGGAAGATTTGCGCGAGGGCGGTGAGGAAAGGGTGCGCGGGCATATTTGATTCTACCCCGAAGGCCGCGCGGCAGGTGTGAATTTTTGTTGGAAATAAGACTAAACGCGTAGAAATAACTAGAGTAGGGTGTGAGTGGCTTGAACTTAGAAATGAGTTTAAGTTGATATTTCTTTTGTCACACCCGCGAAAGCGGGTGTCCATCCCTAGAAACCAGATTCCCGCTTTCGCGGGAATGACGGCGTATAAAATGAAATACCTACAACTTGATCAATACCAGACCAACGCGGTTTTAAAACCGTATCGGTCTTACACTCTAACACATAAACTTACTCACCCCTCCTCATCCTCCCCGCCCAAAATGCGTGCGGCGCGGTCACCGATGGGGTCATCATCTTTGCCCACCAACACCTCACGCGTTTTACCGCCCGCTTGCTCACGGCCCACAATGCCCATTTGCTTGAGTTCATCCATCAGCCGCGCGGCGCGAGGATAGCCCAGCCGCATTTTGCGTTGCACGAGCGAGGCGCTGGCCGTGCCGTACTGCTTTACAATGGCAATGGCTTGCTCAATCTGCTGGTCTTTATCCTCCACTGCGCGCTCACGGGCCAGCATTTCATCCCATGGGGCCGGCGCGGCAGAAGACGATGCGCCAGTAGCATTTTCTTCCGGCATGGCGGCCTCGGGTTCTTCTTCCATATCGGCTTGCGGCTCATCGGCATACTCTTCCGCCTGCTCACGCCACCAATCCACCACTTTCTCAATCTCCCGGTCACTGGCAAAACAGCCTTGCAAGCGTGAGGGAGCCGGCATCTCTGGCGATTGAAAGAGCATATCGCCACGGCCCAACAAAGATTCCGCGCCCACAGAATCCAGAATCACGCGTGAATCAATGCTGGAGGCCACGGCAAAGGCAATGCGCGCCGGGAAGTTGGCTTTGATGAGGCCCGTCACCACATCCACCGAGGGGCGTTGGGTGGCCACCACCATGTGGATGCCCGTGGCGCGCGCCATCTGCGCCAGCCGCACCACCATGCGCTCGGTTTCATCCGGCGCTTGCATCATCAAATCCGCCAGCTCATCAATAAATACCACCAAGCGTGGCAGAAGTTCCCCGTTCTTCTTTTTGTTTTGCTTGCTGTTGAAATCCGCAATGTTGCGCACGCTGTGCGTCTCAAACAATTTGTAGCGGCGCTCCATCTCGCGCACCGTCCAGCGCAGAACGCCCAAAATGCGCGTCAGCTCAGTTTCCACTTTGCCGTACAAGTGCGGCAAACCGTTAAAGCGCACTAGCTCCACCATTTTCGGGTCAATCATCACCAGCCGCAAATCATCTGGTGTGTTGCTGGCGATGAGACAGGTGACGAGCGAAATAATACACACGCTCTTGCCAGAGCCGGTGGTGCCTGCAATCAGCAAATGCGGCATAGTGCCCAAATCCGCCGCCAC
>JAEURM010000105.1 GCA_016789245.1 Anaerolineales bacterium | reverse complement strand
AGACCCGGCCACGCTGGCCCCTTTGCTGGAAATGAAAAAGCAAGGCGTTACGGCGCTGGCCGTGCTAATTGACCCGGTAATTTTTCAGCCGGAGTTGGCTGGGCAGGCGCAAGCCTTAGCGGCCACACTACGCGCCCAAGGCATTGGCGTGCGCATCATTGGCAATGAGCCAGATTGGGAACGAACGCTCATTGCCGATGACCGTTCTATGACCAGATATTAATGTGAACCGCGTAGGGGTGGAGCAATGCTCCACCCCTACGCGGTGAAAAATCCCATGCGCTTTTTCAGAAACCAAACCAAAAAAACACCTGCCGCACCAGAGCGCTCACTTGCTCTGCGCCGCGCGGCGTTTTTGGCCGCCTTGCCGCCCATACTTTCAGTGGCGTGGAACGGGCAGTTGTGGCTAGAAAGCGTGTTGGCGTTGAGTGTGCTGGCCGCCGGGCATTGGTATAGCCACCGCGCCGCCCAACAGGAGAAACCCAACCTACGGGTGCGCCTCATGCTCTTTATTGCCTTGCACCTAGCCGTGTTGTACATGCTAGCCGGGCTATTTTCGGGCGTGAACCTGCCACAAGTGCAATTTGCGCTCTATGCTCAAGCTATCACCGCGTTTGATTTGCGCTCACGCCTAAACGTGCTGTCTTCGCTAGGTATGAGCCTAATGGTGCTGTACGCCGCCGCCACCATCAGCCGTGATTATTCTATGCTGATCTTTCTTTCGGCCTTCATCGCACTGGCGCTGGCCGTCTTTCACTTTGCAGAAAAAGAAGATGGTGAGAAAGGAAGCCGGTTGCAGGAAGAAGGAAGAAGTGAAAACCTAAGCCGCGCGGCCTTCCAACTTCCTACTTCCTTCTTCCTTCGGCTCGCACTTTTTGTTTCCCTAGTTTCCTTCCTTTCTTTCGCCTTCCTCCCCCAATTTTCTGGCCGGCCCCTCATCCCACCTTTCTCACTTAGTTTGCCCATCCGTGGCGGGCCAAAGGCACAGGTGATTAACCCTGCCGTGCCGTTGGTGCAAATTAACGGCATCTATGAACCCAACGAAGACTATTACTACGGTTTTGATAGCAACTTAGATTTACGCTATCGTGGCGGCCTGAGTGATGCGGTGGTGATGTACGTGCGCTCACCAGCATGGAGTTACTGGCGGAGCCACTCGTATGATATGTACAACGGCTTCATGTGGATGCAAAGCCAAGAGAACGTGGAGCAACTGCGCGGCTTAGGCCGTTTGAGCTATCAAATTCCGGTGGGCGATGAAATTTTAGGCGAAGAGTTTTGGCAGACGTACTACATTCAACGTGACCAACCCAATTTGTTGTTTGCCGCGTACCGCCCCACGCAAATTTACATCAACGCGGAATCTATCAGCCGTGATTCTGGCGTGGGCTTACGCACAAGTGAGCCGCTGGCTACTGGGATGGTATATACCGTGGTCTCGCGCCGTCCCATCTTTGAGCCGGATAAACTGCGCGCCGCCGGCAGTAGCTATCCAGCAGAAATCACCGCCCGCTACTTACAACTGCCAGAAAGCATCTCGCCGCGCGTGCGTGAGTTGGCGCGTACGCTCACCGCCAACGCCCTCACGCCGTTTGATAAAGCCAACGCTCTACGCGATTACTTGCTCACTATCCCGTATGATTATTTTCCGCCCCCGCACCCGCCCGGCGCAGAAGTGGTGGATACGTTTTTGTTTGAAGATAAACGCGGCCTGTGCGAGCAATATGCCACTGCCCATATTGTCATGCTTCGCGCGTTGGGCATTCCGGCGCGGATGGTGGCCGGTTACGGCGCGGGTGAGTACAACGCGCTCTCCGGCTATTACACCGTGCGCCTGAACAACGCGCACGCGTGGGTAGAAGTGTATTTTCCGCAATACGGTTGGGTTCCGTTTGATCCAACCCCCGGTTGGAATCCGTCGCCTTACCCTTCGCCCGTCACGCGCTGGGTTTTCCAAAATGCGTTTGATGCTTTGGGCATTTCTGGCACAGAAGTGGCCTCGGCCGGCGTGGCAATCTTCAGTGTGATTTTTGGCCCACTGATGATTTTGGCCGGCGTGGTGGGCGGCGTGGCGTTGTTGGTGTGGTTTACGCCTAAACTGCTGAAGTGGCTCCGCAAGCGTTGGCAACCACGCCCCACGCTGGATGCAGATGCCAACCGTAAGCGTATTCTGGCCGCGTACCAAACCGCGCAGAAGCGTTTGCGCCATGCCCGCGCCCCCGCCCAAACGGCGCGTGAGTTCGCCGCGCAACTCAGCCGCACAGAATTAGATGAACTCACCGCCGCCGTAGAAATTGCCGCCTACCGCCCAGAGCCGCCCAGCGCCCAATTGGCGGAGCGGGTGCAGGTGTTGGTTTCTAAATTGAAAACGGGAAATTGACCACGAAGCACACTAAGTTCAGCACGAAGACACACGAAGAACTTTAATTGCAGGGTTTTCAAACTTGATACTGAGAAATAAATAGCGGCGAGTCGATGACTCGCCGCTTCGTGCTTCTTCGTGTGCCTTCGTGGATTACAGCTTCCCCAGCCCATCCACAGTACCCAGCGCAAAGCCGGTGGCGTTGGCTTCAATGCGTTTGAGCAGGCCGGTGAGCACATCTTTGGAGCCAAACTCTAGGAAGGTGGTGACGCCCTGCCCGGCTAAGTAGCGCACGCTCTCCGTCCAGCGCACGGGGTTGGTGAGTTGTGCGGGTAATTCTGCGCGGATGGAGGCCTCATCTGGCAACGGTAGCGCGGTGATGTTACTAATGACGGGCACGAGCGGCGCGTGAATGGCCACAGCACTCACGGCCTCGGTGTACTGCGCCACGCCGCTCTGCATTAGGGCGGAGTGCGCGGCAATGCTCACCGCCAGTTTCAGCGCCCGTTTAGCGCCTTTGGCTTTTGCCAGTTCCATCGCTTTCTCCAACGCCGCCCCATCACCCGAAATCACTACTTGGCCCGGGCAATTATCATTGGCCACTTGCACCACGCCGCCCGTGGCCGCGCTGGCTTCCGCACAAATTTCAGCCAGCACGGGCGCATCTAAATTAAGAATGGCCGCCATACCGCCCGGCGCGCGTTGGCCAGCCGCCGTCATCGCTTCACCGCGCGCCCGCAGAACGCGCACACCATCCGCAAAAGGGATAGCGCCAGCGGCCACCAACGCTGTTACTTCACCTACAGAGTGCCCAGCCATGAACGCTGGAGTGAATGGGCCAAACTTTTCTTGAAATAGGCGCATGGCCGCAATGGAGCAAACCAGTAAGGCCGGTTGGGTGTTGAGCGTGGCGTTCAGTTCGGCTTCTGGCCCTTCCCAGCAAATTTTGGAAAGCGCGTAGCCCAGCACGTCATCCGCTTCAGCGTAAGTTTGGCGCGCGGCGGCGGAAGCTTCGGCTAAATCTTTGCCCATGCCCACAACTTGTGAGCCTTGGCCGGGGAAAACAAATGCGGTGGTGGTGGGGGATAAATTTGGCATAGTGGGATTTTAACTGAGTTTCTTTTTTTAGGACGCAGATAGCGCAGATAAATAAAGTCAGCGTTCTCAGCAATTTTCAGCGCCATCAGCGTTCCTCTGCAGTTACAATTTAGGCATGAAGTTAACGGCGGAACATTTACGTTTGCTCAAAGCCATTGCGGCGGGCCACACCCTTAAGGCGCACCGGGATATTGAAGGCCACAAAGAGTTCCGCTTGCATTTTATTGATGGCCGCCCGCCAGAAACATTGGAACGCCACTGGGTGGATAAATTGGCCGAAGCGGGCTTGATTGATAGCAACAAAAAATTCCCCGCCGCTACATTTTGGCTAACGGAAAAGGGCCACTCAATAATAAATAACCAATAACTGATTTAGCCACGGCTCCTAATCAACCCCACCAAACCCGCAAACAGGCCAATTACAAACAGCACCACAATTAACAGCGCAGGCGGGATACTGCCGCCACCTGTATTAAGGCCTTCCGGCGGCAAGAGCGTGGGCCGGGCCACGGCGGCGGGCGGCGTAAACGTAGGCAAACGGCCAGCATCCGGGTCTGGCGTCACCGTTACATCTGAAAAAGGAATGGTAGGCGTGGCCGGCAATGTGGGCGTAGGCGGAATTTCACTGATGGTGGGAATGTTGCTTACATCACCAATCACACGCGTGGTGCGGCTGAACACCCAGCCCAAGTTTTCCGGCCCACCAAAGTATGAGATTTTGTACCACAAAAAATCGCCGTTGAAGGTTTGCCCAACAATTTCAGCGCTTTGCCCCACAATAATCCGACCCACTAAATCATATTCCGTGCCCGGGCCAGTGCGCACGTTGATGCCTTCTTCACCAAACGCCACCTCCACGCGTGGTGGGCCACCGGGCGTGGGCGTACCTTGCGCTAACGGTTTGGCGGCGGCAGGCAAGTTCACCCCGAAAATTACCCCTAACATCAAAATAATAAAAATGAGTCTCACGCCAAGAACGCTAAACCCGCGAAGGAAAATTCCTTGGCGAACTTTGCGTGATTGGTGAGAAATTTTTTCTCTCAGTTTCATTGTTGCTTTTTACAACTCCGCGCGGATGGCCCACAAATCTGGAAAAAACGGCTTGAGCGTGGTGCTGAGGTAGCCCACGCCGGCTGAGCCGCCCGTGCCCTTTTTTGTGCCAATGGTGCGCTCCACCATTTTTACGTGCCGGTAGCGCCACTCTTGCAAGCCTTCATCCAAATCCACTAACCGTTCACACAGTTGTGCTAAACCAGAGTTCGTCCGGTACACGCTAATCAACACGTGCTGAACAGCGTCCGAGGCTTGAACGGCTTGCGTCACATCCCGCTGTAATTGTTCGGCGGGCAGAGAAAAGCCGTTCTGGTGAAGATGATGCAAAAACGCATCCCACAGCGTGGGTTGTTGAAAGCGGCGTTGGAGGCGCGCCGTAGCTTCAGCATCATCCGCAAAGTGCTGGAGCATGGCCAGCCGCTTGTAACCGAGTACAAATTCCAACTCACGGAACTGCGCCGATTGAAAGCCGCTGGACGCTTCCAAAAAACTGCGGAAGGAGTTGAACTCCAGCGGCGTCATGGTTTCCAGCACATCAATTTGCGAGACGACGGTTTTGAGAATGGTGAGGATGCGCCGCGTAGTGTGCAGGGCGCGCGTTGCATCATTCTCACGCAGGCGCTCATTCAAATAATCTATTTCATGCAAAATTTGCTTGAACCACAGCTCATACACTTGATGGATGACGATAAACAGCATCTCATCATGCTCCGGCCCAACGGATTTGGGCGTTTGCGCGTTGAGCACTTCTGATAGGCGCAAGTAGGATGAATAAGTGAGTGGGGCAGACATGGCAACTCCTGGGTGGGTACAGTTTACCGCAAGGCGGTTGGGGAGGGCGTATTCCGTATTTCGTATCCGTAAAAAATGGCCGTTATAAGCACTACGCAACACGCAATACGTGTAACGCCAATCCGGGCGTCTAAAAACTCTATTCCGTTTCGTTCAGAATTTGGAGCGTGGCGCGGAGGACGGGCAGAAGTTGTTGCTCGTCGGCGTAGTCTGAGGGAGCAAACGTCATGGCCAATTGGCCGGCGCGGCGGCCAGAGATGCGGGTTTCTAAACCGGCCAGCGCGTTCTGCGCTTCGGTAAAACCGACGCGGCCAATCAGTTCAATGGCTTCGCGGCGCAGGTTTAGTTCCAAGCCGCGCTCCCCGGCTAACCGCGTGAGGTGTGTGGCGGCGTTGGGCACACGTTCCAGCAAACGGGAGAGCGCATCCGCCGTCAGCCGCACACGGCCCGAACGCGCTTCTTGGTGAATTTCTAGCAGGGCCAAAATTTGGGGCCGCTCAAACTTACGCAGTTGGCTCACAGCGGCCACGCGCACTTCTACGGGGTAGCGATATTCCAAGCCACGCAGTTCAAAATAATCGGCGAGGGCTTGCACAATTTGCGCGCGCAGGCTGAAATCCAGCTCATCTACGCGTGAGGCCAGCAATTGGATGGTGAGCAACGAGCGCCGCACCACTTCGGAGCCGAACAAAATGGCAAAGCCGCGCCGCCGTTCTTCAATGTGGGGGGAAACAAACATCTCGCCCGCAATCCACGGATCCACCGAGGGGATGACGCGCGGGGCCAGCCGGGCCGGAGACCGGAGGGCCATATCATAGCGGGTGCGCGCGCGTGGTCTGGGCATCATTTTGTAGGGGCGGTTCGCGAACCGCCCCTACGGATTATTTCTTGGCCTTCAGCGCATCCCGCACTTTGGCGAGGGCGCGTTCTGGTTGAGCGCCGAGGTTGACGCGGATAACGCGGCGGCGGCGGGCCACCAACGCTTTGTAATCACCCAGCGCCTGCGCCTGCTTGAGTTGCGAGAAGGTGTACGGCTCGCCTTCAATCGGCGCATCCACCGGGTCATCCACCATAAATTGGATGAACACGCCGTTGTTAGCGCCGCCTTTGTGTAATTGGCCGGTGGAATGCAAGAAGCGCGGCCCGTAGCCAATGGTGGTGGCCGCCTTGGCCTTATCGCGGATGGCGGCTTGCAGTTCGCGCAGAAGTTTTTCGCGTTTGGGCGTGCGCTCAAAGTATGCCATCAGCGCCACGTAATCATTGGGCCGTACTAGCGAAACATATTTCTGAAGCCGCGCGGCAAAATCGGGCGCGGCGGCGGAAATGATGGGCGTGGTGTCTTTCAGTTGGCCGGTGGCGGCAATTTCTGCCAGCGCTTGTTTGGCGCTGTTCAGGCTGGGCGACGAGATACGCCCGGAAGCGAAGCCATTGATCGAGGCGCTGCACGAGAAGGGCAGACAGGTTGTCCTATTGACCGGCGATGCTCCGTCGGTCGCTGGTCGTGTCGCTGGCACGTT
>JAEURM010000104.1 GCA_016789245.1 Anaerolineales bacterium | reverse complement strand
TGGTGGCGGCGGCCGCGGAGTGCGCGCTGCCGTGGTTGCCCGGGGTCGCGACCGCATCGGAGGCGATGGCGGCACTGGAACGCGGCCATCACCATCTCAAGCTGTTCCCCGCCGAAGCGGCGGGCGGCACGGCCAACGGTTTAGGCACGGGCGGCATGGTAACCAAACTGCAAGCGGCGGATTTGGCGCGGCGTTCCGGCTGTGCGGTGGTGATTGCGAGTGGGAGCGATGCGGACGTATTGCCGCGCGTGGTAAATGGTGAGCGGCTGGGCACGCGTTTTCATCCGCTCGTTTCCGCCATTGAAAGCCGCAAGCGTTACATTCTTTCTAGCGGGCGCACAGCGGGCAGTGTAAGCGTGGATGCTGGCGCGGCCAAAGCTCTGCGGGCGGGAAGCAGTTTACTGCCAGTGGGCATGAGTGCAGTGGAAGGCAGTTTTGAGCGTGGCGATACAGTGCGCGTGCTAGATGCGGCTGGGCATGAGTTGGCGCGTGGCCTCGTCAATTACGCCGCCGTTGATTTAGTCCGGCTGTGCCGCCGCCACTCGGCGGAGATTGAAAACATTCTCGGCTATGATTACGGCGATGAAGTGATTCATCGGGATGATTTGGTTCTTCTTTAACCACAAAGACTCAAAGAACACAAAACTCACTCAGAACTTTGTGGAACTTCGAGTCTTTGTGCCTTCGTGGTAAATATGTTAGCAACAATCGGCAAGCAAGCTAAAACAGCCGCGCGGCAACTGGCCCGCGCCAGCACTCAGCAGAAAAATCAGGCGTTGAACTTGATGGCGGAACAATTGTTAACCGCCAGCGCCAGCATCTTGGCCGCCAACGCAATAGATGTGGCGCAGGCCCAAGCGGCGCACATGGAGCCGCACCTGATTGACCGGCTTCTGCTGAACGAAAAACGGCTGGCCGGGATTGCGGCGGATTTACGCTCCGTGGCGCAACTGCCAGACCCGGTGGGTGAGCGCTTTGATGAGCAAATTCTGCCGAACGGCCTAAAACTGCGTAAACAGCGTGTGCCGTTGGGTGTGTTGGGCGTGATTTATGAATCGCGCCCGAACGTGACGATGGATATTGCCGGCTTGGCGCTTAAATCTGGTAACGCGGCCATTTTGCGCGGCGGGAGCGAAACGCTGAACTCCAACCGCGCATTGGTGAGCGTGATTCACGCCGCTCTGCACGCCGCTAATTTGCCGCCGGAGGCCGTGCAATTCATAGATAGCGCTGACCGCGCGTTAGTGCTGGAACTTCTACAACTTTCCGAGAATGTGGATTTAATCATTCCGCGCGGTGGCAACAAACTGCATGAGTTCTGCCGCGCCAACAGCCGCGTGCCGGTGATGACGGGCGGCATTGGCATCTGCCATTTGTTTGTGGATGAAACGGCGGATTTGGAAAAATCCTTAGCGGTGATTTACAACGCCAAAACGCAACGGCCGACGGTGTGCAACGCGCTGGATACAGTGTTGGTACACCGCGCTGTGGCGGATGAATTTTTGCCGCAAGTGGTGGATTATTTGCGGCCGGCGGGCGTCACCTTCCGCGCGTATGAAACGGCGCATGGCTACGTGCAAATTCACAAGGTGGGCGCGTATCTCAAACGCGATGCGCAAACCGGTGAAGAGCGTGTGCACTACGCCAGCGGTACGGGAACATTCTGGCGGGAGGGCGTGCAGGCCGCCGGCCCGGATGATTTTGATACTGAATGGCTCTCGCTGGTGTTAGGCTTGAAGGTGGTGGACTCTTTAGATGAAGCCCTGGCGCACATCGCCGCGCACAGCACCGGCCACTCGGATGGCATTCTCACGGGAAACGCCGCCCACGCGCAACGCTTCATGGCCGAGGTGGATTCAGCGGCGGTGTACGTGAACGCCAGCACGCGGTTTACGGATGGCTCTGAGTTTGGCCTTGGCGCGGAAGTGGCCGTGAGCACCCAGCGCCTGCACGCACGCGGCCCCATGGGCTTGCGGGAACTCACCACGTACAAATGGGTGGTGGAGGGGGAGTATCATGTTAGAAAGTAGAAAGTCTGCCGTAGTGCGTATTGCGTGTTGCGTAGAATACTCAATAAATAACTTGCTTTATACAGCACCCATAAGCAGGTGAAGCACCCTGAGCTTGTCGAAGGGTGCGGTGACGATGAGGGCGCATCCTTCGACAGGCTCAGGATGCTTATCTAAAGCCAAAACGCGCAAGGTGAATAACTAATTCTCCAATTCTCTACTTCTCTTTTATGCTCAAACCCATTAACTGGAAAAACTTCCCGCGCGATTTTGCGGTGATTCAATTCGGCTTTGCGCTGTTTGGCTTTGCAATTGTTCTGCTCATCCGCGCGCATTTGGGCACTAACCCGTGGGCGGTGCTAGAAGTGGCGCTGGCCGATTTAATCAATGTTAAAGCCGGAACGATGAGCATTGTGGTGGGCTTTATGGTGCTGGCCGCCGCTCTGCTCCTGCGGGAGCAAGTGGGTTGGGGCACGCTCACCAACATCATTTTCATCGGCTTGTGGGTGAATCTTTTTCTGGATTACGTGCCAGATGTGTATGGCCCGCTGTGGCTTCAAACCGGCATGGTATTGCTCTCCATCGCCATTCATGGCGTGGCCAGCGCCATTTACATTGGCGTGAACGCTGGCGCCGGCCCGCGCGATAGCCTGATGTTAGCCATCAACCGCACCACGGGCCGGAGCATTCAGTTGGCGCGGCTGGCCATTGAATCCAGCGTGGTGTTAGCTGGTTGGTTCCTAGGCGGGCCGCTGGGCTTAGGCACGCTCGCCTTCGCCCTCCTCATCGGCCCCGCTGTGCAGTGGGGGTTCAAAACCTTCAACGTGAAAACCAACCGGCCAAATCCCAATAACCAATAACCAATTCTCCATTTCTCTCAATTCTCTATGTTGCCAAAACTCTTCTCCATCATCCAATCTCGCCAAGCTAACCCCAAGCCCGGCTCTTACACCAACCAATTGTTGGCCGCCGGGGAAGATGAAATTGTGAAGAAGGTGGGCGAGGAAGCGGTGGAGGTGATTTTGGCCGTGAAGGGGCAGGGCAATGAGCGCGTAGTTTCCGAGGTGGCGGATTTGCTGTACCACACGCTGGTTCTGCTGGCGGCGCGCGGCCTCACGCTGGCGGATGTGGAAGCCGAGTTGGCGCGGCGGCACGGGCAGGCGGCGGGGTCATCGTAGGCATCCTACGGCCTATGTATCATTGCTTTCAGGTAACAGTCGCCCAAACCTACACATCATCGCTCCTTAACCCCTAATCCCTATTCCCTTAACCCGCTCTCGTGCAAACTCAGCTACAAACGGCGCACTCTTTTGGGCAAATGGTCTAATGACAGCTGTAGCCCAAATCACCTATAGTCAAGTATCCCAATGTTGACCGTTCTCACCGCCCTCATTAGCCTCATCCTTATTGTGGTCCTGATTAGGACCCCGCTTCCGCTTGGGCTGGTGAAGGTGACGGTTCGATAGGTCACACACACTACACACACTCACTGGAGCCGCCCAACACCGGGGCGGCTTTTTTATTTTTGGGTTTGTTGTGACGGCTTCAGCCGTCAACCGCTGAAGCGGTTACAACGAACAGGAGATTAAACTTTGACCGACCTAAAACGCAACAGCCACGCCATTACCACCGGCCCTAACCGTGCCCCGGCCCGCGCCATGCTTAAGGCGGTGGGCTTTACGGATGAAGATTTGCGCCGCCCGATTGTGGGCGTGGCCAACACATGGATTGAAATTGGCCCGTGCAACTATCATCTGCGGCGGCTGGCGGCCAAGGTCAAAGAAGGTATTCGCGTGGCGGGCGGCACGCCGATGGAATTCAACACCGTTTCCATTTCAGATGGCATCACCATGGGCGCAGAAGGCATGAAGGCCTCCCTCATCAGCCGCGAGGTGATTGCGGATAGCATTGAACTGGTGGCGCGCGGCAACCACTTTGATGCGCTGGTATGCCTGAGTGGGTGCGATAAAACCAACCCGGGCGTGCTGATGGCGATGGCCCGGCTGGATATTCCTAGTCTCGCGTTGTACGGGGGCTCCATTGCGCCCGGCCACTTTGAAGGCCGTGATTTAACTATTCAAGATACGTTTGAAGCCGTGGGCGCGTACGCGGCGGGCCGCATCACGCCAGAGCAATTTCAAGGCGTGGAAAACTTTGCCTGCCCGGGCGCGGGCGCATGCGGCGGGCAGTTCACGGCCAACACCATGTCCACCATCATGGAGTTCATGGGTCTCTCGCCCATCGGCTTTAACTCCGTGCCCGCCATGGTGGAAGATAAAGACCGAGTGGCGTATGAATGTGGCCGCCTCGTCATGCAACTCCTCCAGCAAGATTTACGCCCCTCCCAAATCCTCACCCGCCAAGCCATTGAAAATGCCATCACTTCCGTAGCCGCCACCGGTGGCTCCACCAACGCCGTTTTGCACCTGCTGGCGCTAGCCAAAGAAGCCGGCATTGAACTGCACATTGATGATTTTGATGCCATTAGCGCGCGCACGCCCTTGCTGTGTGATTTGAAGCCGGGCGGCAAGTACGTGGCGGCGGATTTGCATGTGGCGGGCGGCATTCCCTTGGTGATGAAGCGTTTACTGGATGGCGGCTATTTACATGGTGATTGTGTCACCGTCACCGGCCAAACCATTGCGGAGGCCGCCGCCACCGCGCAAGAAACCCCCGGCCAGCAAGTGGTGTACCCGCTAGATAAGCCGATTAAACCCACCGGCGGCTTGGTGATTTTGCACGGCAATTTGGCCGAAGAAGGTTGTGTGCACAAAACGGCCGCCAACAACATCAAACACTTTAGCGGCCCGGCCCGTGTGTTTGAGTGTGAAGAAGATGCCATGAAGGCCGTGACGGACGGCAAAATTAAGCCGGGCGATGTGGTGGTGATACGGTATGAGGGGCCGCGCGGCGGGCCGGGCATGCGCGAGATGTTGGGTGTTACCTCCGCCATTGCCGGCGCGGGCATGGCTGAAACGGTGGCCCTGCTCACCGATGGCCGCTTCTCCGGTGCTACGCGCGGTATTTCCGCAGGGCACGTTGCGCCCGAGGCGGCGCGCGGCGGCATGATTGCCTTTGTGCATGAGAACGATGTGATTGAGATTGACGTGGATAAGCGCGAAATCAATGTGAACATTGCGCCGGATGAACTGGCGCGCCGCAAAGCCAACTGGCAACCGCCCACGCCGCGCTACAAAACCGGCGTCATGGCCAAGTACGCCAACATGGTTTCGTCTGCTTCAGAAGGCGCGGTGACAATTCTCTAATTTTTCAATTCTCAAGTCTGAAGAATTAGAGAACTGGAGAATTTTAGTTTTATTGGTTTGGAGGCTCATATGAAACTTACTGGTGCAGAAATAATTTGGGAAGTGCTTAAACGGGAAGGTGTGGATGTGGTGTTTGGTTATCCGGGCGGGGCGATATTGCCCACCTACGATGCCATGACCAAGTATCCAGACATTCACCATGTGTTGGTGCGGCATGAGCAAGGCGGCACGCACATGGCGGACGGTTACGCGCGCGCCTCCGGCAAAGTGGGCGTGGCGATTGCCACATCTGGGCCGGGCGCTACCAACATGGTGACGGGCATTGCCACGGCCATGATGGATTCTTCACCGATTGTGTGCATCACCGGCCAAGTAGGTTCCAAAGCCATCGGCTCAGATGCGTTTCAAGAAACGGATGTGACCGGCGTAACTCTGCCAGTCACCAAACACAACTATCTCGTCACCAAGCCGGAGCAAATTACTCGCACCATCCGTGAAGCGTTTTATATTGCCGCTAGTGGCCGTCCGGGGCCGGTGCTGGTGGATATCACCAAAGACGCGCAACAACTCACCGCCGAGTTTGATTGGGACGGTGCGACGCCGCGCTTACCCGGCTACCGGCCCAACTTGCGCGCCATGCCCAGTGAATATCAGCGCGCCATGGATTTGATTAACTCCGCCAAGCGCCCGCTCATTTTGGCGGGGCAGGGCATTATCCGCTCTGGCGCAACCAAAGCGGTGTTGGATTTGGCGGAGAAGGCGCAAGTGCCGATTGCGGTGACGCTGTTGGGGCTGGGCGGAATTCCGGCCTCACACCCGTTGAATTTGGGCATGATGGGCATGCACGGCGAGGCGTGGGTGAACACGGCCATCCAAAACGCCGATTTGCTAATTGCGTGCGGCATGCGGTTTGATGACCGCGTGACCGGCAATCTGAAAACCTACGCCCTCAACGCCAAGAAAATCCACATTGAGATTGACCCCTCCGAAGTGAACAAGAATGTGCGTGTGGATGCCGCACTGGTGGGCGATTTGCGCGAAGTGTTGAGCGAAGTTCTGCCGCAGGTGAAGCCCGGTGACCATGAAGAGTGGCTGGATTACATTCACGAACTCAAAGGCGATTCCGCCGTGCGCGATATTCAGAGCTTGCCGGACTCTGGCCACTTGTACGCCGCACATGCCATCAATGATATTTGGCGCATCACGCGCGATGTAGACCCGATTGTGGTGACGGACGTGGGGCAACATCAAATGTGGGAAGCGCAATACTTCCGGCACGAACAACCGCGCTCACTCATCACTTCCGGCGGCTTAGGCACCATGGGCTTTGCTCTGCCGGCCGCCATTGGCGCAAAATTTGCCTGCCCGGAAAAAGAAGTGTGGGTGGTGGCCGGCGATGGCGGCTTCCAAATGACGATGCCGGAGCTGGCCACCATTGCGCAAGAAAAAATCAAAGTCAACGTTGCCATTATCAACAACGCCTTCCTCGGTATGGTGCGCCAGTGGCAAGAATTTTTCTATGAGAAACGGTACGCCGCCACACCGCTGGTTGGCCCAGATTTTGTGAAACTGGCCGAGGCTTTTGGCCTCAAGGGCATGCGCGTTACGAAACGTTCTGAAGTGGAAGCGGCGGTGCAAGAAGCCCGCAACCATCCAGGCACAGTGGTGATGGA
>JAEURM010000103.1 GCA_016789245.1 Anaerolineales bacterium | reverse complement strand
GGGCAGAATGGGCAAAACGGCCAGAACGGTCAAAATGGTCAGAATGGGCAGAACGGCCAACAAGGTGGCAACGGCGCTGGGCAGGGAGAAGGCAATGGCAACCTGCAGGGCGGCCAAAATGGTGGCCAAGTTGGCCAGAACAATGGCCCCGGTGATGGCGGCGAGCGCCAATATGAGCCTATTTACTCACCCTATCGTATTGGCGGAACGGGTGGTGATGATGTGAATTTGCCCCAGCAAGGCGGCGCTGACCCGGGCGAGGATGTGGTTGGGCAAGGCCCCACTGGCGAGCAGAACGATGGCGAAGTGACCGTGCCGTACAACGAAGTGTTTTCGGATTATCGCGATAACGCGTACTCCACCGTGGACTCTGGTGATTACCCGCCCGAACTACGCGATGTGGTGAAAGATTATTTTTCTTCTCTGGAACCGTAACAGGAATTAACCGCAAACTCGTAGAGACGCGCCATGGCGCGTCTCTACTTTTAGGAGTGAAACATGGCCTTGGCTGAAATGCAAACCAGTGAAATGACGGTAGCGCAATTCCGGGAGACGGCGGCGGCAGTGGAGGCCGAGGTGGGCAAGGTGATTGTGGGCCAGAACGATGTAGTGCGGCATGTGCTCATTTGCATCATTGCTGGCGGCCATGCTCTGCTAGAAGGTGTGCCCGGCCTCGGCAAAACCATGCTCATCAAAACACTCTCGGAAGTGTTGGAATTGAATTTTGCGCGCATTCAGTTCACGCCGGATTTAATGCCAGCCGATATTGTGGGCACAGATATTTTGGAAGAAGCCGACGGCAAGCGGCATTTTCGCTTTCAGCCTGGCCCGGTGTTTGCCAACCTAGTGCTAGCAGATGAAATTAACCGCGCCACGCCCAAAACTCAATCGGCTTTATTAGAGGCGATGCAAGAACAAAGTGTAACGGTGGCCAAACGTACTTACAAGCTGGAGCCGCCGTTTTTTGTTTTGGCCACGCAAAACCCACTGGAGATGGAAGGCACATATCCTTTGCCAGAGGCCCAGCTAGACCGGTTTCTATTCAAAGTGAATGTGACTTTTCCGACCGCCGAAGATTTGGTGGAGATTTTAGCCCGCACCACCGGCGGCACGCGCACCGCGTTGGATAAAGTAACACGCGGCGCGCAAATTTCTGCTATGGGCAAGCTGGCGCGGCAAGTGCCGGTGCCTTCCCACGTAAGTGAATATGTGGCGCGGCTGGTGGTGGCCACCCATCCAGAGCATGAATCTGCCACGCCGATGGTGAAGCAGTTTGTGCGTTACGGCTCTTCGCCGCGCGGCGCGCAAGCCCTTATCCTTGGCGCAAAAATCACGGCGCTCTTCGCTGGCCGCGTGAACGTGGCGTTTGAAGATGTATCCGCCGTGGCCCCCGCCGCGCTCCGCCACCGCCTTCTGCTCAACTTTGAAGGCCAAGCCGAAGGCATCACCACCGATGCGGTGATTGGGGAACTGCTGAAGGTTGTGCCGCAAAAATAAATGTGTCCGGTGTCAAAGTGTCGCGTGTCAATCAAAGACTGACACTCGACACTTCGATACGCGACACTCTCCGCTGTGACTCTTTTCTCTGAAAGTACCCTCCGCAAACTAGACCGTCTCGCGTTGGTGGCCGCGCAGGTGCGGGCGGGCGTGATGAAGGGCGAGCGCCGTTCTACCAAACGCGGCACTTCGATTGAGTTTGCCGATTACCGCGATTACGTGCGCGGCGACGATTTACGCCGCGTGGATTGGAACGTTTACGCACGGCTGGAGCGCCCCTTCATCAAACTACTGGAGGAAGAGGAAGACCTAGCCGTTCACATTTTGCTGGATGCATCCCGCAGTATGGATTTTGGTGAGGGTGAGGCGCACAAGTTCCGTTACGCGCAACGGCTGGCGGCGGCGCTAGGTTATATTGCGCTGGCGGCGGGCGATAGGCTGACGCTCACCGTTCTGCAAGATAGTGCGCCGGTGGCCCAATACGGCCCGGCGCGCGGGCGGGGCCACACCCTGCGGCTGATACGGTTTATTGAGGAACAACAGCCGCGCGGCGCCACTGAGCTAGACGCCGCGTTACGCACGTATGCACTTTCGGCTAAGCGGCCCGGCCTCACTTTCCTCATCTCCGATTTGTTTGCGCCGAATGGCTACCAAAATGGTGTGGCGCAGTTTCAGGGCCGGGGCTATGAAGTAACACTATTGCACGTGTTAGCGCCAGAAGAACTTGACCCGCAGTTGGCGGGTGATTTGCGCTTGATTGATGCCGAAACCGGCGCGCCGCAAGATATTACGCTGGATGGCGGCCTGCGTGACCGTTACCGCCAACGCGTGCAGGCGTGGCGCGATGAAATTGAAGCGCACTGCCTCAAGCGCCACATCAACTACCTGCCCATTTCTACGGAAACGGCGTGGGATGAGCTGGTGCTGTACCAACTGCGAAGGCGAGGTTTGGTAAGGTAGTTATTAGTTATTGGTTATTGAGGCAACGTGTTGAACAGGCTGACTCGAGCGATTCTGATTGCCTTTGGTCTCACAGGAATTGTATGGCTCGCAGTTAACTTCGGAGCCTTAGCTGGCCCTGTCAATGCTTGGAATAATGAGAACATCCGCCGCGAGTGGGTGCAAGCAAGTGGACGCTGGGCCAATGCTCAAATTGTCAATTACGATATTGACGTTGATGGTCAATGGGGGCCAGGGTGTTTAGATTTGAGTTCAACATTGCGCGTGCGAGAGGGCAAAATTACCGATGTGATTCTAAAAGGCACTGATTTGATGCCCTTTACTATTGCGTTAGATAAGCAAACCCTTTGTTATGCTGAAAGATTTACGGTGACGAGAATTTTGGAGCATGCAAGTTTTGTGCTTAGCTCAACTGACCCATCTCGAGTGCGGCTTCAAATTAGTTTTGACTCAAATTTTGGCTACGTGAGTGTATTTCGGCATGAATGTTTCAACACCAATTTGGGCGATTGTTCTTATTGGCTTGAATTTAGTAATTTCAAAGATTTATCATCACCCTGATGGCTTTTTTGACTCCGCTCTTTCTATTTCTTGGGCTTCTCGCCCTGCCAATTCTGATACTTTATATGTTGAAGTTGCGGCGGCGGGAGGTGGAAATTTCCTCGGTGATGCTGTGGCAAATGCTTCTGCGCGACCGCGAAGCTAACGCGCCGTGGCAAAAACTCAAGCGGAATTTATTGCTGTTGTTGCAATTGCTGTTGTTGGCGCTGTTGGTGCTTTCACTGGCGCGGCCATTTCTCAGCGTACCCACCGTGGCGCGCGGCACACTAATTGTTTTGCTGGATGCGTCTGCATCTATGAACGCCAGCGATGCGCCGCCCACGCGTTTTGAGGTGGCCAAGGCAGGCATCCGGGAATTGATTGACGGCTTGGCCAATGACAGCCGCATGTCACTCATCCTAGTGGGGCGGCAACCCAGCGTGCTGGCTTCTGCCACGGGTGATAAGGAAACTTTGCGAGCCGCGCTTGCCTCGGCCCAAGCCACGCCAAGCCCAGCAGATTGGGAAGCGGCGTTTGCGCTGGCGGGCGGTGCGGCACGGGCGGGCTTACTCTCTGAAACGCGGATTGTGATTTTTTCTGACGGCGGCCTGCCCGGTGGTTTGCCGCCCTTGCCGGGTGATGTGCGCTACGTGCCCATTGGCTCCAGCGCGGAGAACGTGGCCATTGAAGCGCTCTCTTTGCGGCCAGCCGGTGGCGGCCCACAGCTTTTTGCCCGCGTGGCCAACTACGGCCAAACTGACCGCGCCGTGATTGTCTCTATCAAAATTGGTGAGCAGTTGTTTAGCGCGCAACAGCTCACCGTGCCCGCAGGCGGCGCGGAGGAATTAATTCTGCCGAATTTGCCCGATACGCCCGCCATTTACGCGGCTGAACTTTCTGCGCCGGGCGCCGAAGAAAACGCGGCGTTTGATGCGCTGGCGTTGGATGATAAAGCGTGGGCCGTGTATCAGCCGCCCACCTCGGGCCGCGTGCTGGTGCTTTCACCGGGCAACGTATTTTTAGAGCAAATGCTCACGGCGCTCCCCGGTTTGCAACCGTTCCGCGCCGCGCCCACCGCGCCACTGCCGGAAGACCCGTTTGATTTGTACGTGTATGACTCAGTGACCAGCACCGCCACACTGCCGAGCGCCGAACTGCTGTTTATCAATCCGATTTCGGACACGGCGATTTTTCAAGTGGGCGGCATCTTCACCAACACCAAGCTAGCGCGTGTGGCGGCCAATGACCCACTGACGCAGTTTTTGGATTGGAGCAAGGTGAACATTTTGCAAGCACGGCGTGTGGCTGTGCCAGATTGGGCGCGCGTGCTGGTGAGCGCTGAGGGCGGGCCGTTAGTGCTGGCCGGAGAAACGGGTGGCCGCCGCGTGGCCATCCTCACCTTCCGTTTGCAAGATAGTGATTTGCCACTGCAGTTGGCGTTTCCGGTGCTGATGTCTAATCTCATCAATTACCTTGCGCCCGCGCAAGCTTTTTCTGCGCCAGATGGTTTGCGGCCCGGTGAAACTTTGCTCATCAAGCCGCGCGGCGGAGATACGGCCATTGGCATTGATGACCCAGACGGCGACCGTTTTGCCGCGCAAACTACGGAAGCGGGCGTGCTTTTTACCAACAGCAACAAGTTGGGCGTTTACACCGTGGTTTCCAACCAAACCGTACTGGGTAATTTTGCTGTGAACTTGTTCAACGCGGCGGAAAGCAACATCCGCCCAGCGGCCACCATTAGCGTAGGGCGGGCTGAAGTAACGGCCACGCCGCGCGAAGAAGTGGGCCAGCTAGAAATTTGGCCGTGGCTGGCGTTGGCCGCCTTTGCCCTGCTCTTGCTAGAGTGGTGGATTTACCACCGTGGCCCCACGCTCCCCGCCGCGCCGGGCGTGCTGGGGTGGTTACGGCGGAAGCCCTCCGTTGATAGAGCACGTGGAAACGGATGAAGCGGATGTTTAACTGCGATGTTGTTACAGACCTAGATAGAAACGGGTGGCTAGCCATGGATAGGAAGCGTTCAAATCGGCTTCGATTAATCGGTGGTAGTTTGATGTTGGCTTTCTTTGTGATGGGAGCGATTGCATCTGAATTTTATAAACAAACGAAAGCGGATTGGTTGGCACCGTTGCCGCCGTTTTTTGGTGGCCTAATGTTTACGTCTATGTTGATATTAAGTTATGACTCTTGGCGATTTCAGTCTCAAAAACCAATGCATAAAGATGAACAAATAACCATAGCCGTTTACTATTTAGTTGGCGCGATGTTGGCCATTGGAGTGGCATTGTTTAGTTATAGTAGAGCCTGGCAGGCTTGGATTCGGTAATCCAGCGGCTCACAATCAGCCATCGGCCATTCGCCATTTACCATGAGCTTTAGCTCCCCCCTCTACCTCCTCCTGCTCCTTGCCCTGCCACTGGTTGTGTGGCTAGGGTGGCCCTCACGCGGGCCGAGCCGGCGGCGAGAGATTTTTAGTTTAGCCCTGCGCCTGCTTATGGCGCTGTTGCTGATTCTGGGCTTGGCCGGATTAGAAATCCGCCGCGCGGCCAATAACCTCTCCGTGGTGTTTCTAGTGGATAGCTCCGATTCCATGTTAGTGCCACTGGACATTAGCGGCATAGAAACCACGCCGCGCGGCTTGGCGCTGGAATACGTGCGCCGCGCCCTGCAAGAGATGGGGCCAGATGATGCCGCCGGAATAATTTTGTTTGGCGGTGATGCAGTGGTGGAGCGTGGCCTTTCACCGAGCGAAACGCTCAACGTGCCCACTTCCAAAGTCACCAGCCTCCAAACCGATATTGCCGGTGCAATTAGATTAGGGCTGGCACTTCTGCCGAGTGATACCGCGCGCCGCATGGTGATTTTAAGCGATGGCTTGGAAACCTCCGGTGACGCGCAAGAAGCCGCGCGGCTGGCGGCGGCCAGCGGTACGCAAATTGTGGTAGTGCCGTTCTCCATCAGCGGCGGCGCGGAAGCCCTCATCACGGCGGTAAAAGCGCCCACCAAACTCCGGCAAGGGGAAGAGTTTGCATTAGAAGTGGAGATTGATTCCACCGCGAACCAAACGGTGGGCGTGCGCGTGCTGGCGGGCACGCAAGTGGCCTATGAAGGCCAACTGGAATTGCGGCGCGGCGCCAATAACTTCTCACTGCCGCTCAAAGCGGGCACGCCCGGCTTCAGCGCGTACCGCGTGCAAATTATCCCGCCCGCCGCCGCTAATGGCACTGAGCCGGATACGTTCTACCAGAACAATGAACTGGCCACTTTCTCCCAAGTGGAAGGCCCAGCCCGCTTGTTGATGGTGACGAACCCTCGGCCGCGCGATGATGTACCTGGCTATGAAGAATTATTGGCCGCTCTGCAAGCCGCCAGTTTGCAAGTGGAAGTAGTGGAGCCGGGCGGCCTACCTTCGGAATTGCCCGCTTTGGCGGAGTACGCCTCCGTCATCTTAGTAGATGTGCCTGCGCGGCAACTGACGCAACGGCAGATGAATGCGCTAGAAACCTACGTGCGTGATTTGGGCGGCGGCGTGGTGGCGGTGGGTGGCCCTACTTCTTTTGGCGTGGGCGGTTACTTCAAAACGCCGTTGGAGCGCATTCTGCCGGTGGATATGGAAATCAAAGATGAAAAGCGCCGGGCCAAACTTACGCTGGTGTTCATCATTGATAAATCCGGCAGTATGAGCGATGTGAGCGGCGGCGTGACCAAGTTGGATTTGGCGAAGGAAGCCGTTATCCGCTCTGTTGAACTGCTCAGCCCCAGTGATAAGGTGGGCGTGATTGCGTTTGATGATAGCGCGGCTTGGGCGGTGCCGATTACGCCGCTGGATGATCCCGACGCCGTGAAGAATCAAGTGGGTACCATTCGCTCGGATGGTGGCACGGATATCATGGCCGGCGTGCGGCTGGCCTCGCAGACTTTGCCGCAAGATGATGCCAGCGTGAAACACATCATCCTGCTTACGGATGGGCATACCTATGGGGATGAACATGCATGTCTGAAACTAGCTGTGGAAGCATCACACTTAAATATCGGAA
>JAEURM010000102.1 GCA_016789245.1 Anaerolineales bacterium | reverse complement strand
TTGACCAAAAATCTCTTCCTCACTTGCGCCCTCGCCCTGCTCGCCTCCGGGCTGGGTTTGGCGGCCATTCTCAACCAACGCGCGGTACAAACGTTTGGCGCACAGCAAGGCTTGCCCGCCGCAAATTTAGCGCCCCGCCCCGCCAACTTACGTGCCATCAACCTAGATGTAAATGACGTGACCGAAACGAAACTGGCCGAGCTGAATGGCTTTGGCTGGTTGAGAATGAGCTTTGATTTAGGTCAGCCGGATAAAGCCAACTGGGCCAGCGCCATCTCCACGGCCACGGCGCGCAATTTTCAAATCATTGCCGTTCTGTATCAATCTCATGTAAGTATCCCCGCGCCTCAGCCCCCTAGCCCACAAGAATTTGCCAAGCTGGCAGGCCAATTTGCGGAAACATACGGCGCGCAAATTGCCGTGTACCAAGTGTGGGATGAGCCGAATTTATACACCGGTTGGTGGGGCCGCTCACCCGCCGCCACGGAGTACGCCGCGCTTCTGCAAGCCGCTTACACTGCGCTGAAGGCCGCTGACCCGGCCGCCACCGTTTTAGCCGCCGCACTCGCGCCTACAGCTGAGGCCGGGCCGGATAACCTCAGTGAATTGATTTATTTGCAACAGTTGTATGACTTGAACGCTGGCGCTTACTTTGACGCCGCCGCCGGCAAGCCGTATGGCTACGCCACCAGCCCGGAAGATAAGCAAACTGACCCGCAACTTTTCAACTTCTCACGCTTGGTGCTTTTGCGGCAAGTGATGGAGCGGAACGGCGATGCGCACAAATTATTGTGGGTGGGCGGTTTTGGCTGGAACACGCACCCCGATTCAATTTGGGGCCGCGTAACGCCAGCGGAACAAACAACTTATATTCAACAAGCCTACGCTCGCGCCGAACGCGAGTGGCCGTGGGCCGGGCCGCTGGCCCTCAACGGCGGCAGTGATAATGCCAGCAACCCACTCTCCGGCTTCAACCTAAACTCCCCAATAACTAAATCTCTTATCACCGCCCCCTCTGGCAATTACCCCGCACAAAACCCATTTGCCACGTACTCCGGCGCGTGGGAGTTTTCTGAGCTGGGCGCGGATATTCCGGAGCAATTCGCCAATTCGCAAATCACGCTCACTTTTCAAGGCAGTGAGTTGGGCCTGCGCGTACGGCGCGGTGATTACCGTGCCTATCTCTACGTTACCGTGGATGGCGCACCCGCCAACCGTTTACCGCAAGATGAACGCGGCGCGTATCTCGTGCTCACCTCGCCCACCCTCAAGCCGGAGCTAGAAACAATTTTGGTGGCAGATGGGCTAAACCCCAATCAGGCGCACACGGTGGTGATTCAGCCGGAACGGGGATGGGACCAGTGGGCGGTGGCCGGTTTTGCGGTGGGAAGCCGCACGCCCATTGGAGAATTTTACGGCGCGGTGACTCTTTTACTGGCGCTGAGCGGCTTAAGTGCGTTTGGCCTGTGGTGGTGGGGACGCCGCTTGGCATGGGGCCGTGCGGCTCAAACAGTGCAAAAACTCTGGGCAGGCTTAAGTTCCACGGTTCAAGTTGTCATCACTGCGCTCGCCAGCGTTGCGCTTTACTTTTCTGCATGGCTCACATTTGATACGCAAATCACCACTTTCACTCGCCGCTTTGGTGATACGGCTCCCATTTTGTTCACGGCCCTCACGGCTGGCGTTCTCTATTTCTCGCCGTCATTTTTAGTAGCGCTGACCGCACTGGCTGTTTTATTCGTCCTGTACTATCTGCGCCCAGATATTGCGCTGGCCTTTATCACGTTCTTCATCCCCTTCTTCTTATTCCCGCGCATGCTCTGGGAACGCGGCGCTTCACTCCTAGAGTTTTCGCTCTGGCTTACCTTCCTCGCCGTCATCCTGCGGAGCCTTCCAAACCTCCGCAAAACGCAACACGCCATCAGCTTGCGTTTCGCGCCCATTGATTTTGGCATCCTCGCCCTCCTCCTCGTCACGCTCGCCAGCACGCTTTTCGCTCAACAACGCGCCGTGGCGGTGTATGAATTCCGCACTGTCATTCTGGGCGCCTCGGTGTTTTATTTACTGCTCCGCGTAGTTCCATTAGATAACAAAGCTATTTGGCGGTTGGTAGATTTTTTTGTGCTGGGCGCGGTGGCGGCGGCGTTGATTGGCTTGTGGCAATATGTTACGGGCGAAGGTTTGATTGTGACCGAAGAAGGCGTGGCCCGCATCCGTAGTGTGTACGGCTCGCCCAACAACCTCGGCCTATATCTTGGCCGGGCGCTTCCAGTGGCGCTGGCCGTTGCGCTGGTAAGCCAATTACCAATAACCAATAACCGCCGTTTACTTTACTTCGCCGCTTGCGCCATTATGCTGATAACGCTAGTGCTCACCTTCTCTCGTGGCGCATTGGTGCTGGGCGTACCCGCCGCGTTGGCCGTGATTGTGATTGGCTGGCAGGGCAAGCGCGGCGCGTGGCTGGTGGGTGGTGCGTTAGTGTTAGGCTTGCTGGCTCTGCCATTTATTGCCCAATTGCCGCGCTTTGCAGATTTGTTCAGCACACAAACAGGCACCGGCTTCTTCCGCCTTAATCTGTGGGTTTCGGCTTGGCGGATGTTTTTAGATCAGCCGTGGTTGGGCGTGGGACCGGATAACTTTTTGTACGCCTATCGCGGCTTCTACATCTTGCCGCAAGCATGGCAAGAGCCAAATCTCTCCCACCCCCACAATATCCTGTTTGATTTTCTCAGCCGTGTGGGCCTGCTCGGCACACTCTGCGGCGCGTGGCTGATTTATCATTTCATCCGCCAATTCCTAATCCTTAATCCATCAATACCTAATTCTTCAAGAGCCCATAACTTTCCCCTCAAACTTGGCCTTCTCGCCCTCTTGGCCGATATGCTCGCGCACGGCCTTGTTGACCATTCTTTCTTTTTAGTAGATTTGGCGTTTGTGTTTTATTGGGCGCTGGCGCTGATTCAACACCCAGCCGTCAAGGCCTCGGAGGTCAGCGCGTCTTAGCCCATAAACAGAAAAGGCTGTAAAGCGCTTACTTCCGAGGTCTGATTGATTGCCTACCGTTGAACCACTGGTAAATACAACCGATACACCGGCACCTGAGTGGGCGTGGCAGTGGCGGTGCTGGTAGCTGTTGGGGTGGAGGTGCTAGTAGCTGTGGCTGTGGGCGTGGCTGTAGCCGTTGCGGTGGCGGTTTGGGTGGCTGTGGGTGTAGGCGTGGCCGTTGGTGTGAAAGTTGCCGTAGCAGTGTGAGTGGCGGTTTGGGTGGCTGTAGGTGTATGCGTGGCCGTAGGCGTAAAAGTGGTGGTGGGCGTGGGTGTGGCAAAGCCGCCCAACGTAAACAAATCAACCGCGCCGTATTCCAACACTTCGCGCTCATCAAATGTTTGTAATAAAAGCGGAGACGCAGCACTAGGCGGCGCGGCCAAACTAAAACTGATAGTTTTGGGGCCAGCGGCCACCGCGCTGGTGAGCCGGACAAACAAAGCACCGCGCGCCACGTTCTGCGCGGCGGCATCCGTAATTGCCGAGTTGTTCTTCTCCAGTACCGCGCTTTCAAACCCGCTCACGCTTCCCACCGTTACATCACCAAACGGCAAGGTCTCATCAAAAGTAAGCAGTACACTCCCGCCCGCCGGAATATTTTGCGTGGTGGTGAAACTGAGCGTGTACGTGTTGCCGCTAAGTGAGACTTCCAAGCCGCTCAGTGCCGCGCCCGGCGTCATCTGCGCCAAACTAATGCGTTGCGAAGTGGGCCGCGTGGTGTGCGCGTACCACAACCGGTAAGTGTTGCCTTCTTTGAGTACCGCATGGTTCCAAATTAAATCTGGGCTGAGCGTGCCTGGGTCATCCGCGCCGGTGAACACGGCTACGTTAGGTGTGGGCCGCTCCCAATTAATGCCATCCGTAGAAACCACGTGGCCGATGGTGAAGTTATCACTAAAATCTTTGGCTTCGTACCACATACGGAAGAACGCGCCCTCCTTCACCACCACCGCAATGCCCACAGAATTGTTATCAAACCCATCGCCGGAGCCAAACACTTCTTGCCCCGGCGCACTGCCGGGCACGCGTATCCAGTTTAGGCCATCCGCCGAAACGGCGTAGCCAATTAAGAATTTATAGCCGCCAGATGTGTTTGCCCCTTCATACCACATGCGGTAACACTCGTTGCCGTTGGGAATGCCCGCGCACGGTGCTTCGGCGCTGGCCACATCTTTAATTACGTAAGGAACGTAAGTTTCGTCACGGTCAAATGTGTTCGGCACGCCGGAGCCGCGCAAAACCGCCCCACCCGCCAGCGGCCCGCTCACCTTCGCCCAATTTACGCCATCCGTAGAAGTGGCGTAGCCAATGCCTTCAGATAAACCGTTTAAGTCCGTGTAACCGGTGTACCACATTTTGAATGTGCCACCGTCTTTGAGCACGCTGAAGTATGTGGCCCCGGCGCTATCAAATTGGCCGCTTGTGCCCACATCCAGCACACTGCCGCCCGTTTCATTGCCGGCCACGCGCGTCCAGTTCACGCCGTTGGCCGAGACGGCATAGCCAAGGCGCGGTGTGCCGCCAGCACTCTCGCCCACATACCACAAGCGGTAGCACGTTTCTCCGTTGAGGATTCCGGCGCACGGCGCGGCAACGCTGGCCGTATCTTTCATCACAAAAGGCGAGTAAATTTGCTGAGTATCAAACGTGGTGCCGCTCCCACCACAATTGCTTCCGGCTAAACCAAGCACGGCCCCTTTTAGCCCAACCGCGCAGTTTCCGGCCACGTGCGCCCATACTTGCCGGTTAGCCACCATCAGCCGCGCGGCAAACGTAGATGGCGCTTGCGCTAAAACCATCCAAGCCGCTATTCCTAAACTGCCTAGAACAAATAAGCCGAGCCAATTACGAGCGATTAGAGAAATCAACATGACGAGTAATTTATCATTTCTTCATACTGCTGTTCATAGTAACATGACTTAATCACCACGCATGTTTGTCAGTCTGAAAAAATCGCTGTGCTACAATCGCGCACGAAATTTTTCATATTCAATCCTTCATGAAACAAGCGTGCTAAGCTGTGTTACAGATCGCACCCTTCGCACCAGTCAGGGCGCTTGCATGATGGATTAAGACTGGATTGGCAAGGAGTTCTTATGCGTGTTTTAGTTACCGGTGGCGCTGGTTTTCTCGGCTCACACATTTGTGACCGTTTGCTGGCGGAAGGCCACACCGTGATTGCGATGGACAATTTAATCACCGGCCACATTCGCAACATTCAACATTTGATTGGCCGAGAAGATTTCCGCTTCGTCAAGCATAACGTTTCGGATTACATTTATGTAGATGGGCCGCTGGACGCGGTAATGCATTTTGCTTCACCCGCCAGCCCCAGCAAAACGGCACCCACGGGCTATTTGCAATTGCCGATTCAAACGCTGAAGGTAGGCGCGCTAGGCACACTGAATGCGCTTGGAGTGGCGAAGGCCAAGGGCGCGCGGTTTATCATCGCTTCCACCTCCGAAGTGTACGGTGACCCGCTGGAGCACCCACAAAAGGAAACGTACTGGGGCCACGTTGACCCAGTAGGTGTGCGCTCGGTTTATGATGAAGCCAAGCGCTTTGCCGAAGCGCTGACGATGGCCTACTATCGCACGCATGGCGTGAATACGCGCATCGTCCGCATCTTTAACACCTACGGCCCGCGTATGGAATTGGATGATGGCCGCGTAGTGCCCAACTTTGTGGGCCAAGCCCTGCGCAGTGAGCCGCTCACCGTGTATGGAGATGGTGCTCAAACACGTAGCTTCTGTTATGTGGCGGATTTGGTAGATGGCATTTACCGTTTGCTCATGTCCAATGAACATCTGCCCACCAACATTGGCAACCCCAATGAAATCACCATCCGTGAATTTGCGGAAACGGTGAACCGCGCTACCAACAATGCGGCGGGAATTAAGTTTGTGGCGGATGGCCGCACACAAGGTGACCCGCAACAACGCCAGCCAGATATTTCCAAAGCCAAGGCCGTGCTCGGTTGGGAGCCGAAGGTTTCTTTGGAAGACGGCCTGAAGAAAACGATTGAGTATTTTAGAACGCTGGTAAAGTGATTGCTGATTTTTGATTGTAGAGTGCTGATTACAGATTTGCGATTTGGAGTTTTGGATTTGGGATTTTCGCCATGCGCTTCGCTCAATCCCTAATCCCTAATCCCTTTTGGATATTGGCCGCGCTTGTCAGCGGCGTACTGATTGCGCTTTTGCCCATCCAGTACGCCGCTGTGCTGTTTGTGGGCGGCGTGGTGCTAGCGCTGGCGCTGTGGGAGCCCATGCTCGGGTTGGGCGTAGCGTTGGCCCTTGGCCCCAGCCGCGCGTACTTGGCCGCGCAAGGCTACTTCGGCCCGCAATATGATTTGGGGCAAATCTTTTTTGGGCTGGCCGCCTTGGGCTGGTTGGCGCGTGGCGCTCTGCGGCGCGAGATTGTTTTTCCACGGTTGGGCATTTTTGGGCCGCTGGCCGCTTACCTTTTCGTGGGTGCGCTCTCGCTGTACAACGCGCGTGAGTGGCAAAATGGCCTGAATGAATTAATTAAGTGGGCGGAAGTGGGCGTGGTGATTGCGATGGTGTACACCGAAGCGCGGCGGGGCAAACTCCGGTGGGTGCTTGGGGCCGTGCTCCTCACTGGCGTTCTGCAAGCCACGCTGGGTTTGTGGCAATACCGCTTTTGGGAAGATGGGCCGGAGGGCTTCCGTTTGCCGGGCGGCTACTTCCGTGCGTACGGCACGTTTGAGCAACCCAATCCGTACGCGGGTTTCCTCGGTCTCATCTGGCCAGTGGCGGCAGGCTTGGCGTTAGGCCAATTGGCCAATGGCAAATGGCAGATAGTAGATAATTGGCTCAAACGCCGTTTCCCCAATTTTCTTCTTCCTTCATCCTTCTTCCTATTTCTAGCCGCTCTCTGTCTTGCCGGTTTGTATGTTTCCTTCTCGCGCGGTGCGTGGTTGGGTGCGGGCGTGGCGGCCTTGGTGATGATGATTTTTTGGCCGCGCCGCTTG
>JAEURM010000101.1 GCA_016789245.1 Anaerolineales bacterium | reverse complement strand
GCGCACGGCTTGCGCAAATTGTACGGCGTGTGGGCCATCACCGTGAATGCACAAGGTTTGGATTTTGGGCGTAGCGCGCGCGGCCAGCCGCACGGCTTGCGCGGCCACCGCTTCCGGCTCCGTCAGCAGGGCACCCGGCACTACGCGGCTCAGCAACGTGCCATCTGCGTTATAGCCCCGGTCTGGGAAGCCCTCCGCCGCCACGCGTAAACCGGCCTGTGCGCCCATTGGCAGAAATTGTGAGCCAGCCAGCCCTACTAAAATTAAGTGTGGATTGAAACGGGCCACGGCTTGCGCGATAGCGTGCGCTAGCTCCGGCTGGCGGGCGGCTTGGTTGTAAAGCGCGCCGTGCGGCTTAACGTGCGTCAACGGCACGTTTTCTTTCTGCGCAATTTCGGCCAAGCGCTCAATCTGCGCCAACACCAGCGCTTGTACTTCAGCGGGCGGCAGTTGCAACTCACGGCGGCCAAAATGCTCTCGGTCTGCATAACCGGGGTGTGCGCCCACGGCCACGCCGAATTGTTTGGCAAGTTGCACGGTGCGCCGCATGGTGGCTTCATCACCCGCGTGCGCGCCACAGGCCACGTTGGCAGACGTTATCAGCGGCATGAGGGCTTCATCATTGCCAGCCCCTTCGCCAAGGTCACAGTTCAAATCAATGTGCATTGGAAATTTAACCGCGAAGCGGTACAAAGCTTCTTGCTTATTTTCTTAGCGGCTTTGCGGTTCAAAAAAAGCTCTCCGCTTCAACGGCTTCTTGAAAGTTGTTCAACTCAGTCAAGCGAGAACGGTACTTGGCTTGCGCGGCTTCCACTGTTGTCACTTCAAAACGCACTTGGGCGCCGGGCGGGCATTGGGCCAACAGCGGCACATCTGCGCGGATGAGATTGGCAATTTTGGGATATCCGCCCGTGGTGGGCCTATCGGCCAGCGTCACCAATGGTTGCCCGTTGGCCGGAACTTGGATGGCGCCCAGCGGCATACCTTCGGAAATAATATCGGCGGGTTGCGGCGTGAGCGCGGGGCCAGCTAGCCGGTAGCCCATCCGGTCACTCTCGTTCGTCACTGTAAATTCGGCGTTGAGGAAATTTTCTAGCGCGGCGTGGCTAAAGTGGCCGAGTTGCGGGCCGAGGATGACTTGCAGAGTGCGGGCAAGAGTTGGTGGTTGAAGGTTTCTTCCGGCGAGGGAAAGAAGGGAAATGGAGGGAAACACCTCGGCGGTTTTCAAAATATCACCCGCTTGGAGGGCGCGGCCCGCGTAGCCGCCGAAGCCGCCGCGCAAGTAAGTGGCGCGCGAGCCGAGCACCAGCGGCACATCAAAACCGCCGCGCACGGCCAAGTAAGCCCAGCCGCCCGGTGGCTTATTAATTGCCAGCGTTTGCCCCGCGCGGAGGTAAAGCGCGCTCCACGTGGGCTTGAGCCGTTCGTTCACCGTTACCCGCAGTTCTCCGAAGCCACACACGGCTACCAAAGCTTCAACGCTGGAGGCCAAGACCAGACTCTCCAGCATTTCCACCCCACACGCGTTTGGCTCATTCAGCACCAGCGCGTTGGCGGCACGCAGAGCCAATTCATCCATTGCGCCGGAAACGGGCACGCCAAACCGCTCCTGGCCCCAGCGGCCTAAATCTTGGAGGGTGGAAAGCAAACCCGGATGGATGACGGTAAACATTTTGGAGTCGGTGAGTAGGGGCGCATCGCGATGCGCCCCTACGAGGCCGTTGCCATCACAATCATCCTCGGCGCATCATCACTGAAAGGCGCGCGGTCATAATCACCCCAGAGGTGCGTTAGAGTCAGCCCGCATTTTTCCAACAGCAGGCGCATTTCGGCGGGGAAGGTGTAGCGCAGGGTGAGCGGCACGGTGAGGCGTTGCACATCACCGCCCGGCCCAACCGAATCATACAGCCACGTGATATGGGCCAGTTGCGCGGCGCGTTCCAGCCGCATTTGCGAGAATTGTTGCACGGTGCGCTCACCATCCGCAAAACTGCGTTCCAGCGTGAGGCCTTGCTCCTCGGCGGCGTAGGCTTGCACGGGGTTCACTACATCTAACACCAGCGGCGCTCCAGCGGCCAAGTGCTTGCGGATGTTGGTGAGCGCGGCCACTTGTGCTTCCAACGTAAGCAGGTGCATAAAGGTGTTGAAGGGAAGCAAGGCTATGGCATATTGCGTGTTGTGTGAGAAGGATTGAATATCGGCATTGATGAGCGTAGGGGCGGCTGGCCAGCCGCCCTTACCCAACGCAGATGTAGCCCGTAATTTCTCCTCCAGCCGCGCCAGCATTTCCGGTGAGTTATCCACGCCCGTAATGGCCAGCCCGCGCCGCGCGATTTGCAGAAGCACGCGCCCCGTGCCACAGCCCAACTCCAGCACCGGCCCGCCGTGTTCTTCGGCCAGTTCAATCCAAAATTCCAAGTCCTCAGTGAACTCGGCGTTTTCTAAATCATAGTAGCGGGAAAGAAGGGAATACATGTTATTGGTTAGGGGTAATTGGAGAATTGGAGGATTGAGAGAATTGGTGATTTAGTGATTGAGTGATTGAGGCGGCGCATCCGATTCATCCACTTATCCGAGCCACAATCCGCTGTCAACCATCACCCGTTTTGGCTTTCTATTTTCTTTGTTACTTGCGCCAAGTTTCCCCACTCTTTCAAGTTAAAGTTGTAGTTCACCGTGATTTTGTCACGGCCCACCACATCACCGTGAATGTTCACATCGCCGTTGGGAACGTTGAGGTTCACATCACCCATACAGCCATTTTAGCGCAGAAGCGGCTTGGGTTACGCGGTTGCCTCGCACTGGCGCCGGTTGAGGCCGCGCCCACTTCCCCACAACTCCGGCCATTTGTGGTAACTTAGCCGCAACCATTCTCGCCCGAGTTTTCTATGAACATTACTATTCAACCCATCCCAAACGGCTCGCCCAGCCGCCCTGTGCCTGAGAAATTGGGCTTCGGCCAAGTCTTTACTGACCGAATGTTTACGCAAAGATACTCTGATGAAAAAGGCTGGCACGACGCCAAGATTGAGCCGTATGCGCCTTTTAGTTTAGACCCGGCCACCGTGGTTTTTCACTACGCGCAAACTATTTTTGAAGGCACCAAAGCGTACCGCCGGCCAGATGGTCATCTCAATCTCTTCCGCCCATGGGAAAACGCCGCCCGCTTCAACCGTTCCGCGCACCGCATGCGCATGCAACAAGTGGAGCCGGAATTTCACGTAGAGGCCATGGCCAAGCTAGTGCAATTAGAGCACGGCTGGACGCCCACGCAACCCGGCGCTTCGTTGTACATCCGCCCCACCATGATTGCCACTGACCCGGTGTTGGGCGTACATGCCAGCCACACCTACTTGCATTACATCATCCTCAGCCCGGTCGGGCCGTACTTTGCTACGGGCTTCAATCCCCTGCCCGTTTACATTTCAGATAAATACGTGCGTGCGGTGCGGGGCGGCACGGGTGAAGCCAAAACCGGCGGCAACTACGCGGCTAGCCTTATTGCGTCTGAAGAAGCGAAGACGATGGGCTACCAACAAGTGCTGTGGCTAGATGGCGTGGAGCGCAAGTATGTGGAAGAAGTGGGCGCCATGAACATTGCCTTTGCGTATGGCAAGCACATTATCACGCCGGCCCTCACCGGCACATTCCTGCCCGGCATCACGCGCTTGTCCATCCTGCAACTCGCGCCAGATTTGGGCTACACCATTTCTGAAGAGCAAATTGAGTTGGCGCGCATTCTGAAAGATATTAAGAGCGGCGCGATTACGGAAGCCTTTGGCATGGGCACGGCGGCGGTGATTGCGCCGGTGAACAAGTTCGGCTATCAGGGAGAAGAGTATATGGTGGGCAACGGCCAATCGGGCGCGGTAGCCACGCACCTGTTCCAAACGCTCACAGATATTCAATACGGCCGTACCCCAGACCCTTACGGCTGGACGATGAAAGTAGAAACGGCGTAACGCTGTAAACAAGAAAGACCTTTAGGCCGGAAACCTAAAGGTCTTTTTTATTTCCGTTTAAAGTTGACAGTCACCTTCAAGGTGACTGTCAACTTTATTAAACCTAATGCCCGCCCCCACCACGCGCTAAACCGGCGGGCGCAGTTTCCTCACGGCCCGGCTTAATCATCTGCAAAGCGGCCAACAGCAGAAGGGCCAGCACCACGCCGCCTATCAAAAACGGCCCGGTAGAGCCTACCCACTGAAAAATCGCGCCGCCCAACAACGGCGCTAGCGCATTCGCGCCGCTCAGCAGTGAAGCGGAAATGCCCAACATCCCACCCACTTCCTGCGGCTCAATGCGCTTGGTAATCAAACTGTTGATGCTGGGTTGCAAAATGCCGCCGCCGATGGAAGCCGGAATGGATGCCAGCAAAATCCACGCCAAGCCCAGCCAACCGTTAGCGTTATCAGCGGGGAGCGCGGTGGGCGTGGTGATAGTTTCCGTGACGGCGCGCGCACTCAACTCCGTTTCTAGCGCGGCGCGGCTGTACCACGGCACGGGTTGGGCGGGCGTAAGCGCAGTGAGCGCCAAGCCCACCGCCAGCGCGCCCAAACCAAAGTACACCAAGCGCCTATCTCCAAAGCGGCGGCTCCACGGGCCAATCAGGCCGCCTTGCACCGCCACCACAATCAGCCCAATAAACACAAAAATCACGCCGTTGCCAGAAGCGTTCAGCCCCAAACGGCTGAGCGTGAACAACGAGAACAATTGCTCATAACCGCCAAACGCAATTTGTTGCGCAAACATGAGAATGAGCAGTAAGCCCACTTGTGGGTGCGCCAACGCCTGAAAGAGCGCGCCGAACGAGAACGCCGGTTTGTGACTGCTGGCCACGCCGCGCCGCTCGGCGGAGAGCGTTTCCGGCAACCAGAACCACGTCAGCAAAATAGAAATCAGTGAGAAGCCGGCCGCCACAAACGCGGGCACGGCATAATTGTTGTTGCTCACCGCCAACGCAATCACCGCAATAATTGGGCCAATGATGAAGCCGAGGCCGAACGCCGCGCCCAGCAAACCCAAGCCCTGCGTGCGCGTTTTCTCAGTGGTGCTATCGGCAATAGCGGCCTGCGCGGTAGAAATGTTTGCGCCGGATAAGCCATCAATGATGCGGGCGAGGAACAGCGCCCACAACGTGTTGGCGAAGCCCAGCACTAAAAAACCAATCAGCGTGCCAATTTGGCTTACCACCAACACCGGCTTGCGGCCATATCTATCCGAGAGGCGGCCCAACAGCGGCGCGCCAATAAATTGCATCAGCGGATACGCCGCGCCCAGCAAGCCAATCGTCAGCGCATCCGCACCAAAGGAGGTGGCGTACAACGGCAAAAGCGGAATGATGATGGTCAGGCCGAGTAAGTCAATCAGCACAATCACAAAAATCGGCATGATTTTCTTGAAATCAAGTTTTTCTTCAGAGGCAGGAGTGTTCATAGAAATTAGGCGGCGAATAAAATCACACCGGCTGGCAACAGCCGAGGTGAGGTGTGTTTGGGTTCAACAGAGTTTTGGGCGTTGAGGTAATTATAGCAATGGTCAGTTGCCGCAAGCCCTAAGAGTACGTCTGAAAATTCATGGAAGGCGTGCTGAGCTTGTCGAAGCATGCCGAACTGGTCAAAAAAAAGCCGAGTTCGCACCCTTCGACAGGCTCAGGGTGCTTATTTCAGGAATTGAAACTATTTTTCAGACGCACTCTCAGGGTTTTAATTACCCACCTCCGGTAAAATAGTCAGCACATATGGTCTATACCCCGCTGGCCGCGCACTCGTACTACTCATTTCTAGAAGGCTTGCCCTCCCCGCAAGAGTGGGCCAACGCCGCGCGCACCCACGGCCTGCCCGCTTTGGCACTTACAGATAGATGGCTCACCGGCGCGGTGGAGTTTTATACGGCGTGCCGTGAGGTGGGCGTGAAGCCTCTGCTGGGTTTGAATGTGGATGTGCTGATGGAAACCTCAGCCGCCACTTTAACTTTGCTGGCACTGAACCAAACCGGCTGGGCCAGCTTGTGCGCCCTCGCCAGCCAACTCCACGTGGAAGACCCACTGGCCCGCGCCGTGCCGTGGCCCACGCTTTCTACTAACGCTGAAGGTTTGCTGTGCCTTGTGGAGAGTGATGATGAAACCGCCCTCACACATTTGCGCACGCTCTTCCCCCAGCGGCTGTATCTCGGCTTGCCCTCAACTGATGAGATTGAACGCATCCAACTCGCTCAAAAACTCAATGTGCCGCTGGCCGCCGCGCCACCCATGTTTTACTTAGCGCCGGAAGATGAAGAGCTTCAATGCACGGTCACGGCCATTCGGTTGAATGTGCCGCGCGAAACTTTAACGGCCAGTGACGCCGTTCAACGTGGCGCGCATTTTCTGTCACCCGAAGCGTTTCATTCGCGCTTTGCCGCCGTACCGCAAGCCATCACCGCTACATTGGAAATTGCCGAGCGGTGCCAGCTAGAACTGCCGCTGGGCCAGCCGTATTATCCGCAAGTGAATTTGCCTAGCGGGCAAACCGCGCAAAGTGTTTTGTATGAAAAGGCGCTGGCCGGCGCTGAGCGTTTGTATGGAAGCGTGGCCGGTGAAGTGGGCGCGCGGCTGGAAAAAGAATTACAGGTGATTGAAACCCGTGGTTACGCGCCGCTGTTCCTCATCATGCAAGAAATTTTGGGCTACGCGCGGCGGAGCGGCGTGCCTACCGCCTCGCGCGGTTCAGCGTCATCCTCTTTAGTGGCGCACTGCCTCGGCATCACCACGCCAGACCCGATTTATCACAATTTATATTTTGAGCGTTTTCTCAACCCGGCCCGCTCCACGCCGCCGGATATTGATACAGATTTATGCTCGCGCCGCCGTGAGCGCGTCATCCGCTTTGTGTTTGATACGTACGGCCATGAACGCGTGGCCATGGTGGGCACCATCAGCCGTTTCCGTGAGCGCTCCGCTCTGCGGGAAACGGGCAAAGCGTTTGGCCTAGTCCCGGCAGAAATTACCAAGTTGGCAGAGTGGTTGCCAGAACGGTGGGGGCCGCCGCACCTACAAGCGCGAGAAACGGATG
>JAEURM010000100.1 GCA_016789245.1 Anaerolineales bacterium | reverse complement strand
GAACATTTCTTTGGGCGGTGATGACCCGAGCAAAGGCCGCCTAACGGAATTAGATGAACGCGTGGAGCGCGCGGTGGAATTGGGCCTCAACGTGGTTTGCGCGGCGGGCAACAGCGGCAGTGAAATGCTGATTCCGCCGGCCACCGCGCCCTCCGCTATCACCGTGGGCGGGCTAGATGACCAAAATACGTTGGACGCCGCGCGGCGCAAAATGTATTGGAGCAGTTACGGCCACGGCGCACACGGCGTGAGCAAGCCAGATGTAATTGCGCCCGCGTTGTGGTTGGCCGCGCCCATGTTGCCCAAAACATCCACGCACAATGAAGCCATGTTCCTATGGATGCTAGAAGGCTTGAGCGATAGAGAACTGCGCAAACAATTGCACTCGCCCGAAGCCCAGCGGCGCTTTAGCAAGAAAACACTCAGCCTCAGCCTGCCGGAAATCCGCGCCGCCATCCGTGAACGCATGGTGGAAGCCAAGTTCATCCACCCGCACTACCAACATGTGGATGGCACCAGCATGGCCGCGCCCATCGTTTCCGCTGTGGTGGCGCAAATGCTGGAAGCCAACCCCACCCTCACGCCCGCGCAGGTGAAAGAACTGCTTACGGCCACAGCGGAATTACTGCCGCATGTGCCCAAAGAGAAACAAGGCCACGGCGTGGTGAATGGTGCGCGCGCGGTGGCGGCCGCTCTGCGCCTCGCGGCTCAGCATGATTACGTGCCGCGTTCGCCGCAACACACCATCACCTTTCACTATTATGATAAAGATGCGCGGCAGGTAGCGGTGGTAGGCTCCTTCAATGATTGGTTGCCGTACGGCTATGAGCTGCACCAATATGAGCCGGGCGCGTGGCGGCTAACGGTTCCCGCCTTTGCGCGCGGCCAGCACGCCTACAAATTCCTGATTGACCGCACGCGCTGGACGATTGACCCAGAAAATCCCCACCGCCTAGAAGATGGTTTGGGGGAGTTTTACTCACTGATAGAAATTTAGACGTAGTGCGGGTTGCGTATTCCGTTTGGCCCTACGCAACACGCTATACGCAATACGTGAACCTTTATGCACCGAGAATATCATCGCTGGTACAGCCCGAACTTAAACCGCCACATGGAACTACTCATCTTTGGGCATGGCGGCGCGCGCATGTTGGTGTTTCCCACTTCAATGGGCAAGTATTATGAGTGGGAAGACCGTGGCATGACGGGCGCGCTGTGGGAACAATTGGAGCGCGGCTGGCTCCAAATGGTGTGTGTGGATAGCGTGGACGCTGAAAGCTGGTACGCGCGCTGGGCGCACCCGGGCGGGCGGGCGTGGCGGCACCAGCAATATGAAGATTACATCGTGCAGGAAGTTCTGCCGCTGATGTACCACAAGAACCCCACACCGTATTTAATGGTGACAGGCGCTAGTTTTGGCGCTTACCACGCCATGAACTTTGGCCTCCGGCATCCAGATATTACCAATCGCATCATTGCCCTGAGCGGCCTGTATGATATTGGCAAGTGGGCAGATGGCTATGTGAACGATACCGTCTATTATCACAACCCGGCGCTCTACCTGCCGCGTGAGCATGATTGGGGCCGTTTAGAAATGCTCCGGCGGTTGGATATCATCATGGCGTTGGGCCGCGATGACCCGAACATTGAGCACAATCGCTGGTTTAGTGGCCAACTGTGGGGCAAAGGCATTGGCAACGCCCTGCGCGAGTGGGACGGCTGGAGCCATGATTGGCCGTACTGGCATCAGATGATCCAGCTGTATATCAACGGACATGACTAACTAAAAGTAAGTGTTGAGTGTCGAGTGTCGAGTGTCGCTTCGCCAAGCTTGACACTTGATACTTTGACACCCGACACTGGTAAAAAAAATGCACCGCCACATTGACTCTTGGCACAGCCCCGCGCTGGATAAGCGCATGGAAATTGTGACGTATGGGCACTACGGCTTTCCCCTGCTGATGTTCCCTACCGCCGCCGCCGATTTTTTGGAATATGAGCGCTTTCACTTAATTGATGCGATTGCGGAGCATATTGATGGCGGCAAGGTGAAGGTGTTTTCTATTAACAGCATTAACCGCGATGCGTGGATGAACAAAGACGTGCACCCCGGCCACCGCGCGTGGATGCAGAAGCTGTACAACGATTACGTAACCGAAGAAGTAGTGCCGTACATTTGGAACAGTTGCCAAGGGCGGTTTGGCATTATTACGTGCGGGGCTAGTTTGGGCGGTTACCACGCGGCCAATCAGCTCTGCCGCCGGCCAGATTTGTTTGACGGCATGATTGCACTGAGCGGCAACTTTAATATCCGCAACTTTGCCGATGGGTTTTACAACGAGCACGTGTATTTCAATGACCCGCTGGCTTACATTCCCAATTTGAACGATGACCGCTATTTGCCGCTTTTGCGCCAGAAGAAGCACATTTACATTTTGAGCGGGCAAGGCAATTACGAGAATCCGCAATCTTCGCGTGATATGGCGAACGTGCTGGCCAGCAAGGAAATTCCACATGTGCTGGATTTGTGGGGCTTTGATATGCCGCACGATTGGCCCACTTGGCGGGCGATGTTGCCTTATTATCTCGGTGCCAAATTTTAGGTGGTTCGCCACGAATGAACACGAATTATCACGAATGAGAATTCGTGTTTATTCGTGCCAATTCGTGGCTAAACAAGGGAGTTGACCAAACGCCCGCGCGCGCCTAAAGTTGGGCGTTATGCGTTGGTGGCTTTTATTAATTTTTGCGGCGTTGGTTTTGGCGGCTTGTGCGCCGGCAACCTCCGCGCCGGTTGAAGCAGTGGCGCAGGCGGCTGGAGCCAACGCCACGCCCACTGTACGCCGCACGGCTACGCCCGCTGTTCCAACGGCCCAGCCTACGGCCACCGCACCTCCCACGCCCACCGCGCCGCCGTCTGCCACTCCCAAACCCGCGTGCAACCCCGCTCTGGTTTCCGGCACCACGGTTTCCATTACCCTCCCCTCGGATGTTTTTCCATACGATATTGATGCGCGCGTGTATGTACCGCCATGTTATGAAGCGTTGAACCGGCGTTACCCGGTGTTGTACATGTTGCATGGCCAGGGCTTCCGCGCAGACCAGTGGGAGCGCGTAGGTTTGCTCACGGCGGCGGACAAACTTATTGCCTCGGGCCAGATTGCACCGCTGATTATTGTTCTGCCATGGGAGCGCAAGGATGAGCGCTTTGACCCGGCGCTGGTGAAAGAGATCGTGCCGTACATAGATGCGAACTACCGTACCTACGCCGTGCGCGAGGCACGGGCGGTGGGCGGCCTTTCACGCGGCGGCGGCTGGGCCGTACATTTTGCTTTGCATTATCCAGAAACGTTTAGCCGTGCGGGCTTGCACAGCCCGGCCGTGTTTTACGGTGATGAAAACAATTTGCTGGAATGGGTGCGGCAGTTGAAGAACAAACCCAAGCCGGTGTTTTACATTGATAGCGGCGAGAACGATGCCACGTTGCGAAGTCCGCTGTGGCTGGGTCAAGTCTTCACTTGGTCTAAGATTGAGCACACGTTGGTGGTGCAGGCGGGCGGGCACACGGAAAATTATTGGGCCGCGCACGTGCAAGACTATCTCAAATTTTATGCGGCGGATTGGCGCAATGAAGACTTTGCGCCGCCGGAGGTGGAGCAATTAACGCCATGACGTTGAACGGCAAAGTGGAGGCAGTGTTGGTGGGCCAAGCGGCGCAATCGCTGGTTACCACCCACCAGCCAGAGATTGAACTAAACTTTGAAGGCGTGGCCGGTGATAAGCACGCCGGTTTTACGCGGCCCGCCGATGGGCGAGTGCCGCACTTCCCACGCGGCACTCTCATCCGCAATGAACGGCAGGTAACGTTGGTTTCTGTGGAAGATTTAGCGGAAGTAGCCGCCGCCCTCAACGTGCCAGAAGTTCTGCCGGAGTGGTTGGGTGCCAATGTGTTGGTAAGCGGCTTGCCGCGCTTTACGCTTTTGCCCATTGGCACGCGGCTGTTTTTTGGCCGGGGAACGGTGCTGGTGGTGAGCGGTGAGAACGAACCGTGCACTGGCCCGGGTAAAGTTTTGCAAGCGCAATTTCCAACGCTGATTAAGTCAGCCTCACTATTTCCCAAAGCGGCCCTGCATAAACGCGGCATCATTACGGTGGTGGAATTGCCCGGCCCTTTGGCGGCGGGCGAGCCGGTGCGCGCAGAGTTGCCCAGCCAACCGGCGTATTGAAGTTATTGGTTAGTGATTATTCAAAATCGCGCCGCCTAAAATTTAGGCGGCGCGTTTTGTTTAGCGTTCAACTATTGGCAAGAATAGCTTTTGGTCTAGCACCGGAGTGGCGGTGGGAGTGTGGGTGAGAGTGGCTGTGGCCGTAGCTGTACTGGTGCTAGAAGCCGTGACCGTTGGGGAAGGTGTTGCGGTTTGAGTGGGCGTGCCTGTTTGCGTGGACGTGCCCGTGGCGGTGGGAGAACCAGTCCGAGTGTTTGTAGGCGTGCGAGTATTGGTGGGCGTACGCGTACTGGTGGGTGTCCGTGTATTAGTCGGCGTGCTGGTTGGCCCACCGTTACCGCCAATTAAAAATTGGTTGTTAGCCGCGTTCCAATGATCTGCTAAGTAACTACCTACGGCGGGGTTGGTGTTGTAATAATCATCATCATTGCAATCAAAGCGGTTATCCAGCGCACTGTTGGTACAGAGATACTGCATGGTTGGATTCAACGGCAAGTCTTTGTAACACATCCGGTCCCACTCATCCGTACAATGGTAGCCACCGCTTGAATGCGGGGCGGAGAGTTGCACGCCGCCCAAGTTGTGCATCAGTTCGTGTGCGGGCACACCGCCGCCCCAGCAACCCGCGTCCGTGCGGCCATACGCCGGGCCAGCGTTGTTCCAGTTGTTGCTGGTGGGTCGGTCATCACTCCAAAGCGTGCCAATACCGCAAATCCCCACACCGGAGGCGTCCATAAAAATCATATACATGCGGTTGGTGGCGTTGTAGCCTTGGGCCTCCAAAGCCACAATGGTGGCATCAAAATCATCATCCGCCGTGGCGGCCACCACCACATTCAGCACAGTCGGTTCGCAACTGCCATCATGCACAAAGCGGATACGGCGCGAACCGCCCGTTTCTACCGCACTTTGATAATAAATATCATCGGCGGCGTTGGCCCACGTTTTGATGGAGTTCTCATACGTCGCAAATCTATCTGTGCGGTCTGAGGCGCGCACATACATCACCTGCACACGGTTGCCACTCACGCCATCGCCGTCACAGGTGGCCAGCGGCTGAACTAACTTTAGTTCCGTTTCTAGCACCGGCGCTACGTCTTGCAAAAGGCTGTAGCCAGCCGGCACCGGGTCTGGGCCGTGCGTACAGCGGCCAGTGGCGCGCGTTTCAAACATGCCCACGCACGGCCCGTTTTGGGCGGCCATTAGCCCGCCGTACGTCAGCCCAATTTCTGGGCGCGGCAGGGGCATAGAGATGGGTTTTATTGGAGTAGGTGTGGGGCTAAGGCTAAATTGCGCCGAGGCGGCTGGGCCGGGCTGAGCCGCAAGAACCCACATGGCCAGCAATACCGCGCCCACCACCAAAGCTGTTTGCAAACGAGAAAGCCGCGTCATCCATCATCTCCAATTCTCTCCCAAAGCCAGCCTACAGTATAACGGCCTGCACCTCATCTACAATACGAAGAATTACGGGCTAACCCAAACTAACAATTACGCATGCGAACTTTTTTTCTCACCAGTGGTACGCGCGGCGATGTGCAAATTAGCGTGGCCGCCGCGCACAGCGCCCAAGCCGCCGGCCTAGAAGCCACCGTGGCCGCGCCGCCCGCCTTCCGCGCTGTGGCAGGAACGTACGGGGTGCCCTTTGCCGAAGTACCCGGCAACCCCAGTGATTTATTTGCGCGCGGCAGTGCGCCGGAATTCGCACCCGGCGGCGGCCTACGCGCCTCGCTGGCCTATCTCAAAGCCGCGCGGCCCGTGTATGCGCACATGCTCACTTCCGCGTGGCATGCCTGCCAATCGGCAGAGATGCTCATTATCAGTTTGCCCACGCTGTGGTGCGCGTCCATTGCGGAAAAGTTGGGCATCCCGTGTGTGGCGCTATTGGCGCAACCGCTCACGCGCACGCGGCACTTTCCCAGCGCGTTGTGGCCGGGGCGTGTGCCGCAGTTTTTCAATTCACTTACGCACCGTTTGGTGGAATGGGCGCTGTGGCTTCCATGGCGCGGCGTGGTAAATGCGTGGCGCGCGCGTACGTTGGGCTTGCCACCGCTCACTTCCCTCATGGATGATTTGCTTACGCGCCGCGTGCCGTTTGTGTACGCGTTTGGTTCCGCGCTGGTGCCCCGCCCCGCCGATTGGCCCGCGCATCACACACTGGCCGGTTTTTGTTGGTTGCCAGAAACGCCCCAGCCCTTGCCGCCCACGCTAGAAGAATTTTTAGCGGCCGGCCCACCGCCCGTGTACATTGGCTTGGGAAGCATGGGCAGTGGCGGCGCACATTTATTGATTGAAGAAGCGGTAGCGCAAGCGGGCGTGCGCGCCATTGTGCCGCTGGAAAGTGGTTGCCGCGCGGGAAAAGATATTTTGCCAGTGAGCGAGGTAGCGCACGCGCAGTTGTTTCCGCGCCTCGCGGCGGTAGCGCATCATGGCGGTATTGGCACACTGGCTAACACGCTCCGCGCCGGGGTGCCGCACATCATTCTCCCCGTCGCGTCAGATCAATTCTTCTGGGCCGAGCGGCTTAAAACTTTAGGCGTGGCCACCCACACTTTGCCGCGCCACACCCTCACCGCGCCCGCGCTGGCCCAAGCCCTCAGCGCCACCCTCAGCAACGCCGCCCTGCGCCACCGCGCCCAATCCCTCGCCCCACACTTCGCGGCGGAGGCTGGCGCACGGGAAGTGGTGGGGCTTTTAGAGAGACAATAGTATTCGGCGAATCAACTTCTTCTCCTTTATAATCTTTACGATAGCCTACCAGCTTATGCCTAGTCATGCTTTTTTAAGATGTAATGAGCTCGTCTGCCCTTTTTGCTCACAGCGATTAACTGCCGAGCAATCAAGTGAGCAAGTGTTTATCAAGTTTCAGTGGGGCCTTTTATCATCCCGCTTTCCAGAACAACCGGAGAGCCAAATCTATCAGATAGGTGACAAAATCCGTTGGCGCTCCAATAAAGATGGCCAAATCCAAGCTTGGATTGCATTTTCAGATGA